>CAXMOQ010000086.1:0-3779 GCA_964195015.1 uncultured Flavobacteriaceae bacterium
GGATAATCATAGTTTCAAAAGGCCATATTGCCCAAAATGGGACAAGAACAACAAAAGCATTATTTTCAAAAATGATACGTTCATTTTTGTCTAATTCTTGCTCTAAATACTCTTGGAGTAGGTGACTGCTATTTGCTTTATAATAATCACGTTGCTGCTTGTCTTTTTTAATGACTTCATTTGGTAATGTAGATTGGCTCCAAATTTGCCCATGAGGATGCGGATTACTACAACCCATTACAGCACCTTTGTTTTCAAATATTTGAACATAATTAATGTTCTCTTTGGCGCCTAGCTCGTGATATTCTATTTTCCAAGTTTCAATCACTTTTTCAATAGCAGAAATTTCCATTTGTGCCAAGCTTTTGGAGTGATCTGGACTAAAACAAACAACTTTACAAATACCTTGCTCACTTTCAGCTATTAGTAGGCCTTCATTTAAATAAAACGCGTTAGAGTCTTTTTGAAGTGCAGCGAAATCATTAGTAAACACAAAAACCGAATCATAATTAAGGTTTATTTCTCCGTTTGCTCTTGTGTTTCCAGCGCATAAATAACAGTTTTCATCATGCGTAGGCCGCTTCTCTTTGGTTGCATCTTCCTCTTGTCCTTGCCAAGGGCGTTTAGCACGATGCGGCGACACCAATATCCATTCGCCTGTTAATATATTGAAACGTTTATGTGAAAATTCTTGAAGATTGTAGTCCATAATTAATTGGTTTCTATGACTCGTGTTCCTGCCGAAAGATTTACAACATAAAAAGAACAATTAGCATTAAAGTTTTCTTTATATGCTTGGGCAACGTCTTTCTTGTATGCTTTAATAGCGTCCTTTTTCACGATATTTATAGTGCAGCCTCCAAAGCCGCCACCCATCATTCTTGCTCCAACCACGTCTGTATTTTTCTTTGCATAGTCAACTAAAAAATCGAGTTCATCACAACTTACTTTATATTGATGTTGTAAACCCTTATGTGATGCGTACAATAATTTTCCGAGTAATTCAATGTCATTATGTTTAATAGCTTTTGAAGCTTGTAGAACCCTATCATTCTCTTGAGTTACATATAGTGCTTTTTGGTAATCGTCTTCAGGGATTTTATTTTTGATAGTAAATAAGTCTTTTTCAGAGGCAGCTCTTAAAGCGTTAATGTTTAACTGTAATGCAATTTTCTCGCAAACAGAACGCCTATCATTATAGGCGCTTTCAGCTAAACTATGTTTAACATTAGTATTGATTAGTAAAACTTTGTAATCTTTAAAATCTATATTAAAGGTAGTTGCTTCTAGATTTCTACAATCTAACAATATAGCACTATCATCTTTGCCAAACATACTGGCATACTGATCCATGATGCCACATTTTACACCAACATAATTATGCTCTGCTTTTTGTGAGATGAAAATCATTTCTTTTTTGGATAAGCCTAATTGAAACAATTCATTCAGTCCAAAAACAACGCTATTCTCCAATGCAGCCGAGGATGACAAACCCGCGCCATTAGCAATATCACCTCCAAAAACCAAATTGAAATTTTCAAGTTGTTTCCCAAACTTCTGAATTTCGGCAACACCACCAATTACGTAATTTTTCCAATTACCATTTTTTATGGCTTGTATATTTTTTAATGAGAAATCCAATTGTTCATTAACATCTAAAGCTACAACTGATGAATATTCTGAATCACTTTTGTCAATAGCAGCAACAATGCCTTTATCTATAGCGGCAGGAAGCACAAAACCGTTATTATAGTCGGTATGTCCACCAATTAGATTGATACGTCCAGGAGAGAATACCAAGGTTGGATTTGTTTTAAACCTACTTTTAAAGTTGGATTTTATATGTTCTATTAATTTTTGATTCATTTTTAAAATTATGCGAAATAAATATAAATGCCTAAAACAATGACACAAATGGCAATACCCACCATATTTAAATGCTTCCAAGGTGTGATATCAACTTGTTTAGTATACTGCAATTGAAAAGCTTCTTTGCGTGGTCTGTATTTTCCAATGAGTAGCATGATTAAAACATTGAGTACAAACAAAACAGCCATGACATGTAGAAAATGATAATCATCATTATCTGCAAAATAATAGGGTTTTAAAATAAACTGACTAATACTGTACAATACAACCCCAGAGAATATAGCAATTTTAGCAGCTATTGCTGGGACATATTTAGTAAGATAACCAACAACAATAATCGTTAAAATAGGAATGCTATAGCAACCATTAACTTCTTGTAAATAGCCAAATAGCCCATCTGGAGCATTAGCAATAAGTGGTGCAATGCACATAGATAAAATTGCTAAACCAACGCCAAAAGTTTTTCCTGCAAATACGGTTTGTTTTTCTGTGGCATCTAATTTTATATGAGATTTATAAATGTCTACGCCGAATAAAGTCACGGAACTATTTAATGCAGAATTAAATGAACTTAAAATTGCGCCAAATAATACTGCGGCAAAAAAACCAACTAAAGAAGCAGGTAGTACTTTGGTCACTAACATGGGATAGGCTTGGTCTGGGTTATCTAAAGTTCCCCCAAACATGTGATATGCAATAACGCCGGGAAGTACAACAATTAAAGGGCCCAATATTTTTATAAAAGAAGCCAATAACAATCCTTTTTGACCTTCTTTTAAGTTTTTGGCACCAAGAGCACGTTGAATTATAGCTTGATTGGTTCCCCAATAAAACAATTGTACAAGTATCATTCCCGTGAAGATTGTTCCAAATGGGACAGAAGTACTTGGACCACCCATTGATTTAAACTTTTCTGGATGGGTATTAATTAAAGTTGAAATACCATCGCTTAAACTACCATCACCAATTGCCAACAATCCAAATACCGGAATCATAAGGCCACCAATTAATAATCCAATAGCATTGATTAAATCGGATACAGCAACAGCTTTTAGCCCACCAAAAATAGCATAAATGGAGCCAATAATTCCAATACCCCAAACAGTTATCCATAAAGCTGAGCTATCTGAAACGCCAAGAAGATCTGGAACATCGAACATTGTGTTAATTGCTAAAGCTCCGGAATACAATACTATTGGTAAAAGAACGACAACATACCCACTTAAAAACAAACCTGAAGTTATAGTCTTGGTAGTTTTGTCATATCGTTTTTCCAAAAATTGAGGGACTGTCGTTATTCCTCCTTTTAAATATCGAGGCAATAAAAACACAGCAGTAACAACCATGGCAATGGCAGCTAGTGTTTCCCAAGCCATTACTAGAATACCCTCTTTAAATGCTGCTCCATTTAAGCCGACTATTTGCTCTGTAGATAAGTTGGTAAGCAGTAATGATCCGGCAATAACAACACCGGTTAAACTTCTTCCTCCTAAAAAATAACCATCGGAAGATGATTCGTTAGTTTTTCGTGTTGCTAAATAAGAAATTATAGCAACTAATAAGGTAAAGCCGAGAAAAGTTAAAATTTGCATCATGTTTATTATTTTAGTTCTATGTTGAATGAATCATTAAATTTTGATTTTAGAAATTTATAAAATCTTCCACCAAAATCTTTCGTAAATATAAAATTAATTCATCTACATTATCTTTTGTAAATACCATTGGTGGTTTAATTTTTAGCACATTATGGTCTGGACCATCTGTACTCATTAAAATACCATGGTCTTTCATGCGATTGGCTAGATAATTGGTTTGAGCTTCTAATGGATTCATTTTAGCATCAACCAACTCAATACCGAGAAATAAGCCTTGTCCGCGTACATCACCGATAATCGGATGATTTGCTTGAA
>CAXMOQ010000086.1:3789-10628 GCA_964195015.1 uncultured Flavobacteriaceae bacterium
TATTATTGGAAATTCGTTTGAGAGTGCTCTTAATTCGGTTTTTAAAAACTCACCAACTTCTAAAGCATTTTCTTGTAATTTATTTCGTTTTACAAATCTTAAAACTTCTGTTCCAATAGCGCAGGACACTGGATTACCACCAAAAGTGTTGAAATATTCCATGCCGTTAGCAAACTTATCGGCAACTTCTTGTGTGCAAACTACAGCAGCAATGGGGTGACCATTGCCTAATGGTTTACCAATGGTCACAATATCCGGAACCACATTATGCAACTGAAATCCCCAAAATGCTTTTCCTAGTCTTCCACAGCCTACTTGAACTTCATCCGAAATACATAGACCTCCAGCTCTACGAACAAGCTCATAAGCTTTGGCCAAAAATCCTTCTGGTAATTCTATTTGTCCACCGCAACTTATAATGGGTTCTATAATAAATGCCCCAACGCCGCGTCCTTTTTTATGAACGATTTCAATTTGTTTCTGTACTTCTTCAGCATAGCGTTTACCAGTATTTTCACCTCTATATTTACCTCTAAAAGCATCGGGTAAAGGGAAAATATGCGTGTGTTCTGGAGCACCTTTGCCACCTTTGCCATCAAATTTATAGGAGCTGATATCAATACACATATTAGCATTTCCGTGATAACCAACTTCCGAGGCAATAATATCGCGTTCTCCAGTGGCAGCTTTTACCATACGTATAGCCAATTCGTTGGCTTCACTTCCAGAATTCACAAAGTGTAATACATTAAGTTTTTGAGGTAAAGTTTCAAGGAGTTCTTTTGCAAGGGCATTAATATTTTCGTGTAAGTAACGCGAATTGGTATTAATCAATGCCATTTGCTCTTGCCCAGCTTTTACAACATTATAATTTTCGTGACCAACATGAGCCACATTATTTACAGTATCTAAATATTGTCTGCCAAATTGGTCAACCAAATATTGTCCAGCACCGCGTACCATTTTGATTGGTGTTTTATATTGCAAACTTAAACTCTTGCCCAAATGCTGTTTTCGGTAATCGATTAATTCTTCATTTGAAATGGCATTATTGTTTAGAAGCGCTTCCGATTTGAATAACAAATTTGGATCTGGGCAGATACTTTTCCAAACATAAAGCTGATTATAGTAAGCAACTCCTGGGAAATCTATTTCGTAGCCTAACATGGAAAGCATCACCTGAAAATGAAGATGAGGTGCCCAATTTCCGTTTTCTGGATAGTTGCCCAATTCTGATATTTTTTCTCCTTTTTTAATGCTATCACCTACCATATGTTTCAGTACACTTGCTACCGTGTTATGGCCGTAAAGTGTAAAGAATTCAAAATCATCAACGGTGTGTTTTAAAATCACTAATCCCCCATATTCCTTATCTCCAGCATCATTTACTGCAGTGACCACTTCACCATCAAACAGGGCATGAACCGATGTGTGTGCTGGAAACCAAAAGTCGATGCCTAAATGTATTGTTCTGCTTTCTTTACCATGGTTTCCAATCTTATCATAAGCCGAAGAGGTGTAAATAGCACGAGGTTCTAAATAACCACCCACAATTACTTTATTAGGATGTTCAGTTTGTAGCTTGTCAATTTTAAATTGAAATAAATCTAAGTCATTGAATTCCTGTTGATGTCCTGCCCATTTACTGGAAACACTTAAACCTATATGATGAACCTCATTACTATTAGTTGTAGGAAACAATTTTGAAATATCGAAACTGTTTTCAGTTGCCCAATTATTGAATTTATCTTGATTTGGATGTGGCGTAAATCCGCAAGCACCTCTAAAACTGAAATGAGCAAAATCTTTACTTAAATCGTACCATTTTTTAAGGACTTCCCAAGCCGGTTTTTCGCTAATGAGCAGGTACTCATTATTGGGTTCTTCTATTTTATTAATAGCCGATTTTGTAACTGAAATCAACAATCGCATGGCTATAGCAATGTAAAGATGTTGTAACTCATCTTCTTGTAAAGGAAATGTAGAATGGTAGCCTTTTACAATTGGTAATGCCGCATCTAATGGGTCGTTATGATGCATTATTGCATATGCACAGGCAATGGCAACGTCATTTATAGTTTGAGTGTTAATGGCATCGCCATAGTCAATTGCAGCTATTACCTTTGGGTTGATAAGTTCTGAAGCCACAATAATATTATTATCATTCGCATCATTGTGAACTACAGACTTTCGGAGTTCGGTATATTCGGTTTGCGATGCTTCAAATTGCTGTTGAAAATATTCAATAATCTCTTTATTATTGTCTTCAAATAAATGTACATGCGCTTTAGTCCATAGTGATTGCGCCACATCCCAAGCAAATTTACCATGTGCTTCTGGATGGTCGAAACCTTGCAATGCCTTGGTTAATAAACCACATTGTTCGCCTAAACTAAACCGTAAATCATCTAATTGCGGATTCACGCTACTCCAAACACGACCTGAAATCCAAGTGAGCAAACGTACGTTTCTTTTATTTTCAGATTCATCGGTGATTTCGGAAATTGCATTTCCGTTTTTGTCCTTTACAACTCTTGGTACAATTAATTCTTTTCCATTGTCTTCAACATATTGAAGTAATTCTTGTTGAAAGTCAAGATAATATTTGTTTTCGTCTGGGTGTGAAATTTTAAGAATATAGCGCTCGTTATTTTCAACTTTAATTCTAAAATTAAAATCCACGTAACCTGGAAGTGAAGATGCAATTCCTTTTATATTGAATAGATTGAAGAGGATATCTTCTGCCTGATGGATTGTTATTTTTAAGTTGTTGTAGCTCATTTACCTCAAAATAAACCCATTTGATAAGTAGGATGACGCTAAAGCTGAAGCAGCAGCCGTGCGTTTTGCAGTTAAACTTCTAGCTTCAAATATAGCTTTTAATGTGTCCATTGTGGCATCAAAATAAATATACGTACCTAGTATTGAGGGTAAATTGAATTGACCATTTTCTGGACTTACGGTTACAATTTTCACACCTGCATTCTCGCTTGGGTTCCACGCAGGCATTAATAGCATTGTGGAATCTAAACCAATATCAGGGTTAGGAAAATCGTGATGATGCCGTTGTGGAACAATGATTTTATTTACTGAAAAGCATTGTTTTAATTCAGAAATTAAATCTACGAAACTCGTATTATTTTCAATAAAGGGGTCACTTATATGAATGATGTTATCCATGAGTTAAAAGTAACGAAATCTAAATTTGTAATTACATATTATCAATTTTAATGAAAAGGATTGACAAAAGACGTAAGAAACTAAAGGAATAGGGCTAAACTAAGATTTTTGTTTTTCATCTAAAGTTAAAACCAATTCATCGAATAAATAGGGCAAACCAATATTTTATACAGACCTTTATATTGGTTACTGATTAATAGCTCTAAATCACAGATAACTAACTTACATTATTATGGCACTAGAAATATTAAATCTAGACGAAAGGTTCGAAATTAAGGGCACTTTAAACAAATCGAACGTTGAAAAATTCCAATTACATTTCAAAGACATTTTTAATCATACAAGTAAGCTCGTCATCAATATCGACGAATTAAAGAGTGTGGATAGTGATGGCGTCTTGGCTTTTGAAGAGCTTTACAGACAGTCCAAACAGCATCATAAAGCATTATATATTACGGGTCTAGGCTGTCGTGATATGTATGACCACTTAAAATCCATGAAAGTGGCCCAAATAAAAAATTAATTACCGATTTACTCCTCTAGATCTATTCATTAACTTTTAACTTTTCTATTATGACATTGGAAATTACTAACACTAATAATTTTTTCGAAATTAAAGGAGTACTTAATAAGTTTAATATTCATGTGTTTGACGAAGCGTTTAAAAATATATTTGAGAAAGTAAATTCCCTCACTATTTGCATTAGAGAAATTGAAAAAATAGACAGATATGGCGTTAATGCTTTAGCGAAACTTCACAACCAAGCACTTGTCAATAATAAAATCTTAACCATAAATGGCTTAGCTTATAAAGATTCAAATAACAATGCCTTGCCTACAGAAACAGTAATAGCCCAAAACGAGATTCTTCAACGTATTTATGCATTGCGCCTTAAGGTTATGAATTATAGCGCATTTTTTTGATGCCTAAAAAAAGCATCGGCTTGTAATTGCATAAGTTCTCTTGCCTTTTTTCGCTTATAGTTATACAATTCATCTTCTTCGGAAATGTCATTATAAATTCTATTGTTAATGGTCATATCGGTTTGTAATAAAACCTTACGCTCACTCACTTTTTGCTGTACCCACGTTTTTATAGCTGTTTCCTGATCTTCAAGTTTAAAGTCGTATTCACCTTTTGGAGATATTAACTTTGCGAATATTGGCGACGTTTCAATAGCTAAAAACAATAGGAAAATAAAAAGGGATGGCAACCAAGGTAATTCTCCTAAAGCATTTACACGCGCCATTAACCCATCAAAACTATCAATAATAGGTTGGGAGTTTACAACTTGTGTTTGGTAATCGCCTTTAAGTTTACCAATTTGTGTTTCGGTAGAGACAATTTTTGCTTTGTTATCTAATTTTAGTTGCTGCAGTTCGGCTAACAGTGCATCGTGCTTATCTCGTTTTTCTTTATAAACAGGACCTTTCCCTAATAGCATTGTGCCTTCACGACCTTCGGCTTCTGCAATATAGGTGTTGTATAAAGCATTTACTTCGGCCTCTTTTAAATCAATTTGTTCCTGTAACGTTTTAATATCATTGTTTAAACCTTCGATAGCTGGTGTAAATTGTTGTGCAATTTGATCCTTATTTTCGAGGGTTAAGTTATTTTTTTGCTCTAGAAGCACTTGATTAATTTCCTTTTCAAATATTTTTAATTCTAAAGGCTTTGAAATAACGATGGCGATAATAATGGCGAGTAGAATTCTTGGTGATGCTTGAATAATTTCATCAATAACATTATCTCTTTTTTTAATGGTAGATACAATATAGCGATCCAGATTAAAAATGAGTAATCCCCAAATAACCCCGAAAAATATGGAAGTTAACAGATTATCGAATACCGTGTATAATGCGTAACTCGATGCAATAAATGCCATAACAGCTGTAAAGAAAACGGTGGCGCCAATGCCAGCATATTTATTTTGTTCTCCAACAGAACAGTTTTCTAGAATATCGGTATCAGAGCCAGAGCAGATAATAAAAAAGCGTTTTAACATGATTGTTTGATTTGATTGATTGTTTATTAGAACGCTTTAATTTGTAAAATGTTACAAAATGTTATCAAAAATCGAAACTTAAGATTCTGAATAGTATTATAAAGAGTTTGATTAAGAGGCAGTTATCTTTTTCGAGCGCGTAAACTTTCTATAAGCACCGTAGATAAAATGATTAAACCGCCAAAAAAGGTATTCCATGTTGGAATCTCTTGCAGGAACAAATAAGCGATAATAATTCCGAAAATGGGTTGCGTGCTACTCAATATACTCACTGTACTAGCTGCAAAGTGCTTTAAACTCTGTATGAACATCGAGTGCCCAATCGCAGTCGTAATAAGTGCTAATATGATAACATATGGGAACTGTGTTTTAATGCTAGAAGTGTCCATAAAAAATAAAGTTGGTACTAATAAAATGGTTAAAATAAATATTTGATAAAAAATTAAAACAGTACCACTGTAGTTTCTAATGAGCCGTTTGGAGATAAGGATTCTTAATGCATAAAATAAGGCAGAGAGTAAACCGAATAAAATTCCTTTAACATTCGAATTTTCTAAATCAAATTCTGGCGCTAGTATATAGATTCCCGACAAAATCATAACAGCCAATAAGATATGGACATGGTCGAATTTAACTTTCACGAATAGTGGTTCCAACAGTGCGGTTAAAACTGGATATGTAAATAATGATAGCATACCTATGGCCACATTAGAATGCTTTAAAGCGTTAAAATAAAAAATCCAATGTGCTCCTGTAAGCAAAGCACTTAATAGGATTGGTAAGACATCTTTTTTAGAAATAAGCTTAAGATTTATTTTTTTATATCTGCAAAAAATAAATATAAAAAAAACTGCTATAAAGCAACGCCACCAAATAATAACTGGAACTGGCATTTCAATAAACCGACCTAAAGCACCAGACGAACTAATTAAAAGAATACCTATGTTGAGTTCAAGAAGGTGTTTGAAGTGTGTGTCTTTCATTTATTTTGAAAGCTCTGTAAAATACTTATAAAACAACGGAATTGTTTCTATACCTTTTAAATAATTAAAAATCCCAAAATGTTCATTTGGTGAATGTATGGCATCGCTGTCTAAACCGAAGCCCATTAAAATGGTTTTACTTTTTAATTCTTGTTCAAAAAGGGAAACGATTGGGATACTACCTCCGCTACGTTGTGGGATTGGTGTTTTTCCAAAGGTGTCTGAATAGGCTTTTGCCGCTGCTTGGTATCCAATACTATTGGTTGGTGTTACATAGCCTTGCCCGCCATGATGTGGTGTAACTTTTATAGTGACGCCTTTAGGAGCAATACTTTCAAAATGTTTTGAAAACAATTCGGTAATCTCCACCCAGTCTTGATGCGGCACTAAACGCATGGATATTTTCGCGTAGGCTTTACTTGCGATTACCGTTTTAGCACCTTCACCAGTATAACCGCCCCAAATGCCATTTACATCTAAAGTTGGACGGATTGAATTGCGTTCGTTAGTTGTATATCCAGTTTCGCCATAAACTGATTCGATGTCTAAAGCTTCTTTATAGTGCTCTAATGAAAAAGGGGCTTTTGCCATTTCGGCGCGTTCTTCAAGCGAAAGCGCTTCTACTTTATCATAAAATCCTGGAATGGTAATATGGTTGTTTTCATCATGC
>CAXMOQ010000086.1:10638-10963 GCA_964195015.1 uncultured Flavobacteriaceae bacterium
TGAAAAGAAGCAACCATCTTGGTTAAAATATTGATTGGATTTGCAACGGCACCACCATATAGTCCAGAATGCAAATCACGATTTGGTCCTGTAACTTCAACCTCTACATAACTTAAACCACGTAATCCTGTCGTTATTGAAGGAACATCTTTTGCAATCATTCCAGTATCTGAAATGAGGATAACATCATTCTTTAATTTGTCCTGATTTTCTTTAACAAAGGCCGAAAGGCTTGAGCTGCCAACTTCTTCTTCGCCTTCAATCATGAATTTCACATTACAAGGCAGCTGATTTGTAGATGTCATGAACTCCATGGCTTTTACAT
>CAXMOQ010000087.1:0-10863 GCA_964195015.1 uncultured Flavobacteriaceae bacterium
AATACTCATAGATTTCTGTTTTGTAGCTTCCGTAATCTAAAACCCTATTTAATTCTTCGTGTACAAAGGGCACATGAAATCCTTCTAAATAATTATCGCAATATAAAGCCCAATTGGCGTGGACTAAAAAGTCTTTATTAAGTGATTCGTCCAATAAAAATTCATTTAGAGGTAAAAATCCAACGCGCTCGTTCATTTTATCAATAACTTGTTCAAAATCGAATGACGGATTTAACCCCGCAAATAAAAATGAACCCCATTTGCGCAATGGAAACTGGTGCAAATTATCGCATGGTCTAGGGAAATCTTCGGCGTCATTAAATTCTGGCATATGCTCAAATTCACCTTTTAAATTAAAGCGTCTACCATGATATAAACAGGTGAGTTTTTTTGATTTTCCAGGGTGCAATGCTACAATATTACCGCGATGTGTACAGACATTTGTTAAACAGCTAATATTGTCTTCCTTATCTCGTGTAAGCAACATAGGTTCGGTTAAAAAACCTTCCATTAATACAAAAGGATGAACCGATTGAGGTTGTCTTACCAGATTTTCATCACCAATCCATTGCCATGAGCTTAAAAAGACTTGCTCTTTTAAAGTGTCAAAAACTGTTTGGTCTTTATAAAAGCTCGCAGGAAGTGTTTCTGCTTTTTTAATATCTGGATTAATGTAAAAATTATCTGTCATTAATTATTGTATATTCGTTCGCGCTTCTAATTTACATAATTAAATCAAACCTCTTTTAAAACTAACAATGAAATCGAAACCACAAAAAATTGGCTTAATAACTGCTACCTCATTAGTCATTGGTAATATGATTGGCGCTGGAATATTTCTTGTTCCAGCCACACTTGCAAATTATGGAAGTATAAGCATCCTTGGTTGGATCTTTACGGCGGCTGGTGCATTAGTCTTAGCTAAGATATTTAGCAATATGAGTAAAATTTTCGTTAATAAAAGCGGAGGGCCTTATGCGTATTCAAAAGCTGGATTTGGTGATTTTATTGGGTTCTTGGTTGCTTGGGGATATTGGATCTCTATTTGGGTGAGTAATGCAGCGCTGTGTATAGCAATAATTGGAGCGCTTAGTGTGTTTTTTCCTGTATTGGAAACCTCACCTATTCTTGCGGTTACCATTAGTTTATCTATAATCTGGTTATTAACTTGGATTAATAATCGTGGGGTTGAATCATCTGGTAAAATTCAGGTAATTACAACCGTTTTAAAACTACTTCCTCTTGTCTTTGTTATTCTAGTTGGTGTTTTCTTTTTTGATATTGATAATTTTCCAGACTTTAATTTAACAGGAGATTCTAATTGGGTCGCTCTTTCTTCTGCTGCAGCGATTACTCTTTATGCTTTTCTTGGAATTGAAAGTGCATCTGTTCCAGCAGGAAATATTGACAACCCAGAAAAGACAATACCAAAAGCAACAATGCTCGGCACGATAATAACCACTTGTGTTTATATTTTTGGTACCGTTGTATTGTTTGGGATGTTACCAATAGATGTTTTAATGGACTCTCCTGCACCATTTGCTGAAGCTGGAAAAATTATTGGTGGTGATTATGCTGGATATTTTGTTGCTGCAGGGGCTGCTATTTCAGCCATTGGATGTTTAAATGGTTGGATATTACTGTCAGGACAATTACCTATGGCTGCGGCACAAGATAATATGTTCCCTCGTGTTTTCAAACGTGAAAATAAAAATGGTGTCCCCTATTTAGGAGTATTTATAGGAAGTGCATTAACGTCAGGCTTACTGTTAATGAATTTGACAGATGGTTTAATCGAACAGTTTACATTTATTGTCAATTTAACGGTTTTAACTGCATTAATCCCTTATCTTTTTGTAGCAGCAGCTTATATCATTGTTCTAATTGATAAGAAGCGTCATTTCAATAATATTATTAAAACCTTTGCTCTTGGCACTTTGGGAATTGTTTATTCGGTTTGGGCAATTTTTGGGACAGGATCAGATACCGTTTTTCATGGGTTTTTATTATTACTGGCAGGAATACCATTTTATATTTTAATGCAATGGAATAAACGCGAAAAGTAAATGAAAACAACACATCATTCAGAGTATTTAAAACTACAATCGGTTTTTATAAAACCAGCGAAAAATGCTTTTGTATCTGATATTCATATAGGTGAACAATGGCAAGATTTAAATTATCTTTCAAGACCAGATTTTGATTCAGCAATTAAAGAATATGCGATTTTTGAAAAAAGTTTGATTCAGGCTGAAGTTGATATTCAACATTTTCCAACTGATGAAACAGTGACTATAGACTCTATTTATTGTCGAGATGCAACGATTGCAACAGATTTTGGGATGATACTTTGCAACATGGGTAAATCAGACAGAATCAATGAACCACGAGTTCAAAAGCAAGTTTATAAAGAGCATAATATTCCGATTCTTAGTGAGATAAGAGCTCCTGGAACATTGGAAGGCGGCGATGTGGCTTGGTTAGATGAAAAAACTTTAACGGTTGGGCATACCTATAGAACTAACGAAGCAGGCATTTCGCAATTAAAACAAATTTTAGAACCAAAAGGTGTAGAAATTGTTGTTGCAGAGTTACCACATTATAAAGGAGTAAGCGATGTATTTCACCTCATGTCCATTTTAAGTCCTGTCGATAAAAATTTGGCCGTTGTGTATTCACCATTAATGCCGATTAAGTTTAGAAACGAATTGATTAGAAGAGGCTTCGAATTCGTCGAAGTTCCTGATCAAGAATTTGAATCTATGGGCTGTAATGTGTTGGCCGTTGCGCCACGACACTGTATTATGGTAGCTGGGAATCCGATAACCCAAAGCCGATTGGAAGCCGCTGGTTGTAAGGTGAAAGTTTATAAAGGCAATGAGATTAGTGTAAAAGGTGGCGGAGGTCCAACGTGTTTAACACGACCCATGTTGAGGTCTTATTAATTACATTTTCAGATAAAAATCTTTAGTGAGGTTGATGTAATCTTCAGTGTATTGATGTCTTTCGGTTTCAATAATGAGTTCGTCAATTTTAATATCACTTTCGTTGAACGAAAACTCTAAAAGACTTCGTTTAATTTCAGATTGAGGATTGCCTTTTACCCTCAAAATTTTATTCGGAAATAAGTTGACTTCTGAAGCTAAAGCTATCAGGTTTTCTTCCTCTTTAAAAGGGACAATAACTACAAATTTCCCATCTTCTGAAAGTAATTTTGACACACTTCTAACTAAATGATTAAAAGGCATTGCGTTATTAAACCTAGCTTTCTTTCGCGATTCTGACATTATATTCTCTTCCTCTGGGATAGATGTCGAAGACAGAGTGGGCGAATAGAATGGCGGATTCGAGACTATTAAATCGTATTTGTCTTCAATTTCGTTTACGAATTCTTTAAGAGATGCATGATAACAAAAGAGTCTGTCGTTCCAAGGTGAGCTTTCAAAATTGGAAACACATTGCTCGTAAGCATCATCATCAATTTCAATAGCATCAATTAATTCCGATGAACTTCTTTGTGCTAACATGAGTGCTATTATTCCCGTACCAGTGCCAATATCTAAAACAGAAAACGGATTATGATTAAGTGTTGCCCAAGCACCGAGTAAAACACCATCCGTGCCGATTTTCATAGCACAGCGATCTTGGTTTACTGTAAATTCTTTGAACTTAAATGGTTTCATAGGAAGCACCAATTTTTTAAAATCCCAAAATCCAATAATTAGGATTTATTAATTATTGCCGATAAAATTTTGCGTAATTCTTCTGCCTCATTTGAGAGTTGAGTTAATTCAGTTTCAAGTTTAGTATTTAAGTCTTTGAGAAGTTTTAGCCACAATACTGATTCTTTAGATTCTTTTCTTGAGATTTTCAGTCTGAATTTAAAATCTTTATCTCCAAGTTTTTCGTTGGCTTCAATATAGTTTGCGGCAACAGAACCAGAAGAGCGCACTAATTGTTTTCCGTCTTCAATGTTTGATATGGTTTTTGGAAGTGTTTGAATTAAAAGTCTACAATTTTTAGCAAACAAATATGTTCTTTCTTCTAAATCGTAAACTTTTTTATTTTCCATAATCTATTGGAATTTGGTGCTTTTGAATTTTGGAATTTATTCAATATACAATTGAATTAACCCTTCTGGCGTCTCAACACGAATACTCTTATTCTTTCTGTCTAACTTTTTAATAAACTCGTCATTCATCGGAATCAATATTTCAATACCATTGCGATCAATTTCAAAAAGCGCTTGCGCGGTGGTGTCGTTAATGCCTTTAATAATACCAACCTTTCCAAAATTCACATCTTCAATCGTGAACCCGATAACTTCATGAAAATAGAATTTATTCCCTTCTAATTTTGGCAATAATTCAAGCGGAAGATATACGTCACTTTTCATTAATGAGTCGGCATCAGCTTCGGTGGTTACGTCTTCAAATTTAATGCGTAGTAAATCCGATTTATGAAGTTGAGAACTTTCAATAAAAAAAGGAATTAAATTACTCCCAACATTAATAAATACAGCATCTAAATTTTCATACAGTTCTGGCTGATCAGTATCTAACTTGATTAGAAGTTCACCTTTAAAACTATACTTTCTAACAATTTTCCCTAAATAAAAACAATCTTCTTTTTTCATCGAAAAGTTTACTTTTCGTTTCCGAGTCATCGGAAATCTTTTGTGATTTTAAGTATGAGATTTCCGTTTTCACGGAAACAAAAAACCCAGACGCTAAAAAGGTCTGGGTTAAAAGTATAAAAAATATGTTTTTTATTCTTCTTCTTTTGAAGCTTTTACTTCTTCAGCTGGAGTTTCCTCTGCTGCGGCTTCTTCAATTACAACCTCTTCAGTTGCGACTTCTTCAGTTGCAACTTCTTCAACAGCTTCTACAGTCTCAACAACAACTTCTTCAGTTGCAACTTCTTCAACAGCTTCTATTGTTTCTTCTACCACAACCTCTTCTGCTGGAGCTTCTTCAGAAACCTCTTCGGTAACTTCTTCAACAACAACAGCTGCTGCCGCTCTTGCTTCATTAACTGCTTTTTCAGCTTCAAGAGCTTTAGCTTTAGCATCCGCTTGCGCTTTAGCTAAACTATCTGCTTTTGCTACAACTTTAGAGCCTTTTTCTTCTAACCAAGCTGTGAATTTTGCTTCTGCTTGCTCTTCGGTCAAAGCGCCTTTTCTAACACCACCTGCAAGGTGATTTTTGAGCATAGCGCCTTTGTAAGATAAAAGGTCTTTTGCCGTATCGGTAGGTTGTGCACCATTCTGTAACCATTTTACAGCACCATCAACGTCTAAATCAACCGTTGCTGGGTTTGTGTTTGGATCGTAAACACCTAATTTTTCTAGGTATTTACCATCTCTTTTTGATCTTGCATCTGCTGCAACAATCCAGTAAAAAGGTTTCCCTTTTTTACCGTGTCTTTGTAATCTAATTTTAACTGGCATATAAATTAATTAGTGAGGTTCGCGACCTCGATTATTAATAAGTGTGCAAAGATACTACAAATTTTTAATTTTTAATTAGTTTGCCTAGATATTTAAGTTTAGTTTTTTGTCTTATTTTTGATGTTTTAAATGAAATATGAAAAAAGTTGCTTTATTGATTTTTGTTTTTGGATCCTTGTTTGTTTTTACTAATTGTGGCGATGAAATTGAAT
This sequence comes from uncultured Flavobacteriaceae bacterium, assembly GCA_964195015.1. Taxonomy (GTDB): domain Bacteria; phylum Bacteroidota; class Bacteroidia; order Flavobacteriales; family Flavobacteriaceae; genus CAXMOQ01. The sequence goes on from CAXMOQ010000087.1 coordinate 5,662, forward strand.
TTAACACACCTGCAATTCAGGGATATAAAAACGGGGATATTTGGAGAGCCACAAGTTACGCTGCCGATATTGATTTTGGAGGTTTTATACTTGAAGGTAGACTGGGTAGTGAGAAAATACAACTTATTACAACCGATGATACTAGAGGTACTTATGATTTAGGCATTGATAGTGGGAATGTGGCCATATATGTAGATTCTAACGGAACGGTCTACTCGACTAAAAATGCGCCGGATACAGATGTCAATTTATATAGACCTGAAGGACAAATTATTGTCGAAGACATAGATCATGATGATCCGAAAGGAGTATATGGCACCTTTTGGTTTAACGCCTATACATCTGATGGATTGCATGTAATTAATTTTAATAGAGGCGTATTCTACAACGTGCATCTAGTAGGCGGTTTGGAGCAGATTCAATAGCTATATGATATAATAAGAAAAAATGTAAAGTTGCTTAATTGGTATTAAACATCTTTTATGAAATTTTTTGTTTAAAACTGTTTATAACTTTGTCTTTCTAAAGTAGAGAATTTCTGTATTTTTATACACTTCGTTTAGCAAAGCTTAACGACTCCACAACAAACAACTTAATATTACTGAATGTACTTAATTTTCGATACCGAAACTACAGGTTTACCAAAGCGTTGGAACGCACCCATTAGTGACACCGATAATTGGCCACGATGTATCCAGATTGCATGGCAGCTCCATGACGCATTAGGAAACTGCTTGGACCATCAAGATTATTTGATACAACCTGAAGGTTTTAATATTCCCTATGACGCAGAAAAAATTCATGGTATCTCAACCGAATTGGCACAAGAGCAAGGCATTCCGTTGGCTCAAGTTTTAGAAAAATTCAACACCGTTCTAAACAAAACCAAGTTTATTGTTGGGCAAAACCTGAAGTTTGACCTTAATATTATGGGTGCCGAATTTGTTCGATCATCTATTGCAAATAAATTACAAGAACTTCCTGTTTTGGACACCTGTACCGAACATACTGCGGCCTTATGTAAACTTCCGGGAGGACGCTACGGCAAATTTAAATTGCCAACACTTTCTGAGTTGCATCAATTTTTATTTGATAAAGGTTTTGCCGAAGCACATAACGCTACAGCCGATGTGGAAGCCACAACACGTTGTTTTTTTGAATTAATTAGAAGAGAAGAATTCACAAAAAAGGAGCTCGATGTTCAACCCGATTACTTTCAAAATTTTACTGAAGCCAATCCGAAAGAAATTCAGCTTATAGGATTAAAACATATTAATCTTAAAAAGGAAAGTGCTAAAATAAATGAACGCCTTGAACAATTGCAATCAAGCGATGTTTCTGAAGAAGACATTCAGGACAATATTTCAGAATTAACCGATATCGATTTTGTGCATCTGCACAACCATTCTCAATTTTCCATATTGCAATCTACCATCAGTATTAAAAAACTAGTGACGTCGACAGCAAAGCATAATATGTCGGCCGTGGCACTTACCGATCATGCGAATATGATGGGTGCCTTTCACTTTGTAAAGGAAATTAGCAATCATAACAAAACAATTAAAGCGCAAAATGCCGAAGCTATAGAAAAAGGAGAAGCCCCAACGGCCAAAGAAATAAAACCCATTGTTGGTTGTGAGTTTTTTGTTTGCGAAAACCATTTAGATAAATCAAGAAAGGACAATGGCTATCAAATCGTGCTACTTGCAAAGAATAAAAAGGGCTATCATAATTTGGCCAAGTTGTCGTCCAAAGCATACACCGAAGGGTTTTATTATGTGCCAAGAATTGATAAAAATTTAGTAGAACAATATAAAGATGACCTTATAGTATTAACAGGGAACCTTTATGGCGAAGTGCCGAGTAAGGTGCTGAATATTGGAGAGAAACAAGCTGAAGAAGCCTTGTTATGGTGGAAATCACAATTTGGTGGCGACCTGTATATTGAGCTCATGCGCCACAATCAGGAAGATGAAAGGCGCGTAAATCAAGTGCTCATTGCCTTTTCTGAAAAACATAATATCAAGCTTGTTGCGACCAACAACACCTATTATGCCGAACAAGATGAAGCCAACGCACACGATATTTTATTATGTGTAAAAGAAGGAGAAAAGCAGGGCACCCCTATAGGTCGAGGTCGAGGTTATCGCTACGGATTTCCAAATCAGGAGTACTATTTTAAGTCTTCTGAAGCCATGAAACAGCTCTTTAATGATGTTCCTGAAGCGATTACAAACATTCAAGAAGTTGTCAATAAAATTGAGACGTTTCAATTGGCGAGAGAGGTGTTGCTTCCGAAATTTGATATTCCTGAAGCATTTGAAAATGAAGATTCTTATTTAAAGCATTTAACCTATCAGGGTGCTGAAAAACGTTATCCTGAAATTACTGCAGAGATAAAGGAACGATTAGATTTTGAGTTGGATGTTATAAAAAACACAGGCTATCCAGGGTACTTTTTAATTGTTGAAGATTTTATTCGCGAAGCGCGGAATATGGATGTGTCGGTTGGTCCAGGTCGTGGTTCGGCGGCTGGTTCTGTTGTGGCGTATTGCCTTTGGATAACCAATATAGATCCCTTAAAATACGATTTACTGTTTGAGCGCTTCTTAAATCCCGATCGTGTGAGTATGCCGGATATTGATATCGATTTTGATGACGAAGGTCGCGGTCGTGTTATGGAATATGTCATCAATAAATATGGTAGCAATCAGGTAGCACAAATTATTACTTATGGTACGATGGCTGCAAAGTCGTCTATTCGTGATACTGCGAGAGTACTGGATTTGCCCTTGTTTGATGCCGATAGGATTGCCAAATTGATTCCAACTATGTCTAAACTGAATAAGATTTTCGGTTTAGAAGAGAAGGAATTGAGTAGTAAGTTTAGAGCCGAAGATTTAGAAAAGGTTAATCAGTTGTTGAATATTTCTGAAGGCGAAGACCTTGAAGCTGAAACCATAAACCTAGCCAGAATGCTGGAAGGTTCTGTTCGTAACACAGGAATTCATGCTTGTGGTGTCATTATTACACCCAGTGATATTACCGATTTCGTGCCGGTTGCCACGGCTAAAGATTCCGATTTGTATGTCACCCAATTTGATAACTCGGTGGTTGAAGACGCAGGTTTGTTGAAAATGGATTTCCTCGGATTAAAAACCTTAACCTTAATTAAGGACACCGTTAAAATTGTAAAAGCGAAGCATGACATTTTGCTTGATCCAGATAATTTTCCGTTGGATGATGAGAAAACCTATGAGCTTTTCCAGAAAGGAGAAACGGTTGGCATATTTCAATACGAATCTGCTGGGATGCAAAAACATCTTAAAGATTTAAAGCCTACGGTTTTCGACGATCTTATTGCCATGAATGCTTTGTACCGTCCAGGTCCCATGGAATATATTCCGAGTTTTATCCGAAGAAAACATGGCGACGAGGAAATTGTATATGACCTTGCGGATATGGAAGACAACCTTAAGGAAACCTACGGAATCACAGTCTACCAAGAGCAAGTGATGTTGTTGTCCCAAAGACTTGCGAGCTTTACTAAAGGTGAAGCCGATGTCTTGCGTAAAGCCATGGGAAAAAAGATTTTTGCTTTACTGGAAAAACTGAAACCAAAGTTTTTGGATGGTGGTGAAGCCAATGGACATCCACGCGAAGTGCTGGAGAAAATCTGGAAAGACTGGGAAGCTTTTGCAAGTTATGCGTTTAACAAATCGCATTCTACATGTTATGCCTGGATCGCCTATCAAACAGCCTATTTAAAAGCCCATTACCCAGCGGAATATATGGCAGCCGTATTGTCCAATAATATGAATGACATTAAATCGGTGACCTTCTTTATGGAAGAGTGCAAGCGCATGAAATTAAATGTGCTTGGCCCAGATGTAAACGAATCGTATTACAAGTTTTCTGTAAATAAGGATAATGCTGTGCGCTTTGGTATAGGCGCTGTGAAAGGTGTTGGTCATGGCGCCGTAAAAACCATTGTAGCCAATAGGAAAGAAAGTGGAAATTATAAATCGATTTTTGATTTGTCAAAACGTATCGATTTACGAGCTGCCAATAAAAAAGCTTTTGAAAACCTGGCACTTGCTGGAGGTTTCGACTGTTTTAATGATACACATAGGTCGCAATATTTTCAAGATGATGGTGACGGAATTACGTTTTTAGAAAAGGCTATCCGTTACGGCAGTAAACATCAGGAGAATGAAAATTCTGCTCAAGTGAGTTTGTTTGGTGCATCTAGCGATGTTCAAATAGCCGAACCGGAGGTGCCTCCTTGTGAAGTATGGGGAACCATGGAAAAACTGGCCCGCGAAAAGGAAGTCGTTGGTATTTATATTTCCGGACATCCGTTAGATGACTTTAAAACCGAAATGAATACGTTTTGCAATGCTGCTTTGGCCATGTTTAACGATTTAGAAACTTACGTGAATCGGGAATTGACCTTTGGTGGTGTGGTAACCGATATCCAGCACCGCGTAAGTAAACAGGGTAAAGGGTGGGCATTATTCACCGTTGAAGATTATACCGACAGTTTTGAGTTTCGGATTTTTGGCGAAGAGTATTTAAAGTTCCGGCACTTTTTAATGAAAAACAGTTTTGTGTATGTCAAGACTTTTGTGAAAGAAGGTTGGACGAATAGAGACACGGGTAAAAAAGGAGACCCTCGCATACAGTTTAATAACTTTCAGTTACTTCATGACGTCATGGATACTTATGCTAAAAAGCTATCCATTCAATTGAATATAAAGGATATTCAAGACGAAAAAATTCTCACTTTAAAAGAGTTATTACATATGCACAAAGGCAATCACATGCTCAACTTTGTTGTGTATGATAATGAGGAAAATATAAAACTACAAATGCCAAGCCGTAAGCAAAAGGTGAAAATTTCTCAAGAACTATTAGATGAATTGGCAGAACACGACGTCCATTATAAGTTGAATTAATTCTTGTATGTCATCCTATGTTTGCAAAAGGATAGGATTTATAATTATTAACTTAGACAGATAATAATAAAAAGGAGAAAGAGCAATACAATAACCTGTCATTGCAAATCTTTTCGGCAGTTGCTAAAGACTGGCTAAAACGAAGCAACCTCACTAAATGAACTCAAAATAAAAAAGATTAGCACGTCATTATACCAATTAAGTTTTAAGATGCCGTATAAATAAATTGAATTATTTTTTGATT
>CAXMOQ010000088.1:0-503 GCA_964195015.1 uncultured Flavobacteriaceae bacterium
CAACCTCGACGCCTTTAGTATCAACCTTTGTCATTATCTCATTTAAATAATCCTGACTTTCTTGTTGAAGAATCTGATCTATATTAATCATAGTTCCTGCCTTTGTATATACATTATACACCTGTACAACATACAATTTCGCCCCAAATGCCCTAGCAAAATCTACAACATATTGTAAATGACTAACGACATTTTTTGAAGATCCAACAGGGACTAAAATATTCTTCATAATTCAAGATTTAAAACTAAATTTACTGCAAAAGTAAACATTAAAAATGATTCGTAAAGCGACTTCAAAAGATATTGATAAGATTATAGAAATCACACAAGCCTGTACGGAATTTATGAATAATCAAGGTATCCATCAATGGAACGAACATTATCCTTCACGTACTGCCTTCGAGAATGATGTAAAACGAAATGAACTGTATGTTTTAGAAAGCGCAAATGAGGTTATTGGTTGTATTGTGCTTTCAACCATTATTGATGATGAATATATTCCA
>CAXMOQ010000088.1:513-10803 GCA_964195015.1 uncultured Flavobacteriaceae bacterium
TTGCGGTACATCCAAAAAATCAAGGCAAGCGCTACGCACAAAAATTAATGTGTTTTGCCGAAGCATTCGCCATAAAAAACCGTTATACTTCTATAAGGTTAGACACCTTTTCGCAAAACGAAAGAAACCAAAAATTTTACGAACTTCGTGGCTATAAAAAATTAGGCAGCATTTACTTTCCAAAACAAAGTAAACTTCCTTTTTATTGTTACGAACTTATATTGTGAACACCGACATTAGTCTAAAATATATCAATAAATTAGCAATTCCTGCATTAATATCTGGCGTGTCAGAACCTATTCTCTCATTAACCGATGCTGCCATTGTTGGTAATGTTAATTTTAATCCCACCGAATCTTTAGCCGCCGTTGGTATTGTTACAACGTTCTTATCTATGCTTATTTGGGTTTTGGGTCAAACACGTAGTGCTGTTTCATCTATCGTTTCTCAATACGTAGGTGCTAACAATATTGAACAAATAAAAAATCTTCCGGCACAAGCTATTTTTATTATTACCTCATTAAGTGTCCTGATTATTATTGGCACATTCCCTTTTGCTGAAGGTATTTTTAAACTTTATAACGCTTCAGATTTAATTTTAGATTACAGTGTAGACTATTATAAAATTCGCGTATTTGGTTTTCCTTTTACACTATTTGTTATTGGTGTTTTTGGTGCTTTTAGAGGATTGCAAAACACTTATTATCCTATGATTATAGCCATTGTGGGTATGGTGACCAATATTATTTTAGATTTCATTTTGGTTTATGGTATTGAAGGCTACGTACCGGCCATGCATATTAAAGGTGCAGCTTATTCCAGTGTTATAGCCCAAGTATTAATGGCTTTGAGTGCTGGTTATTATCTGCTTAAAAAAACACCTATTCCGCTTCGCTTAAGTTTCCCGTTCAATAAAGAAATCAAACGCTTTATTTTAATGATATTAAATTTATTTGTTAGAACAATAGCTCTAAACGTCACGCTATATTACGGAACTGCTTTTGCTACAAGTTATGGCGATCAATATATTGCAGCTTACACCATAGCCATTAATTTATGGTTTCTTGGGGCTTTTATTATTGATGGTTATGCCAGTGCAGGAAACATTATATCGGGGAAATTATTTGGCGGAAAAGAGTACGATGTGTTGTTGCGGTTAAGCAATAAACTCATTAAATATGGTATTGTCATAGGCATCATAATGGCAATCATAGGCGGCGTATTATATTTTCCTTTAGGATCCATATTCTCTAATGATCCAAAAGTGCTAAAAGAATTTTATAATGTGTTTTGGATTGTCCTTGCCATGCAACCGTTTTGTGCTTTGGCGTTTATTTTTGACGGTATCTTTAAAGGACTTGGTAAAATGAAATACCTCCGAAATGTTCTGCTGTTTTCAACCTTTATGGTCTTTATTCCTATCTTATTTTCTCTAGATTATTTAGGGTATAAACTTTACGCTATTTTTATTGGGATTACATTCTGGATTATAGCCCGAGGCATTCCATTAATTGTAAAATTTAGGAAAATATTTATTCCACTCTCACAAAAGCCGTAACTTTGGTCGATAATCGACATTAAACAGAAACCCATTATGATGTTTTTAGCATCGCTTATTCAAGATATTAATATTGAAGAAAAAGTTAAAAACGCGCCTGATAGCAGTTACGAAATAGGTGTGTTCATTGGCTCTATGTTGCCTTTTGTGGTATTGGTGATTGTCGCATATTTAATTTACAGGTATAATAAGAATAGAAAATTTAAAGAATCACATGGACATCCTTAATTTTTTAAGTGGAAACGGATTATTTCTCTTATTGGCTTTAGTTTTAATTATCGTTTACGCAGTTAACAGACGAAAAAGGAAAAAATGAGCAACATTCGTATTACAAAACAATTTTCTTTTGAAACCGGGCATGCGCTTTACGGTTACGATGGTAAGTGCAGGAATGTACATGGCCATAGTTACAAGTTGTCGGTTACTGTTATTGGTCAGCCTATTACGGATTCTTCAAACGTAAAATATGGTATGGTCATCGATTTTAGTGATCTTAAAAAAATTGTAAAAGAAGAGATTGTGAATGTATTTGATCACGCTACGGTTTTTAATAAAAACACACCGCATGTCGAGCTCGCAAAAGAGCTTCAGGATAGAGGGCACAATGTTTTGTTAGTAGATTACCAGCCAACAAGCGAAATGATGGTCATCGATTTTTCAAAAAAAATAAAACTGCGTTTGCCAGAACATATCGAACTACATTCATTAAAGCTTCAAGAAACTGAAACCTCATTTGCTGAATGGTACGCAAGTGATAATGACCTATAGGTCATGCTGAACTTGTTTCAGTATCTTATTATATTGCCTTGAATTTTGAAAGATCTTTAAAATAACATTATTTCCTGTTATATTTACACATGCAAATTCCCGAAGGAAAAAAAATCTATTTCGCAAGTGATAATCATCTTGGTGCGCCAACACAAGAGGCAAGTCGCCCTCGCGAACAAAAATTTGTCGCGTGGTTAGACGAGATAAAGCATGATGCCGCTGCCATTTTCCTTCTGGGAGACTTGTTCGATTTTTGGTTCGAATATAAAACCGTTGTTCCAAAAGGCTTTACTCGAACTCTCGGCAAACTTGCCGAAATCTCTGATTCCGGAATTCCTATTTACTATTTTGTGGGTAACCATGACCTTTGGATGAATGGTTATTTTGAAGAAGAGCTTAACATTCCTGTATATCACCAACCGAAAGAATTCACTTTTAATGAAACCTCTTTTTTTATTGGGCATGGCGATGGTTTAGGACCTGGAGATAAAGGTTATAAGCGTATGAAAAAGGTGTTTACAAATCCTGTAGCAAAATGGTTTTTTAAATGGTTGCATCCCGATTTGGGTGTTAAGTTGGCGCAATATATGTCGGTTAAAAACAAACTGATTTCCGGCGACGAAGACATCAGGTTTCTTGGTGAAGACAATGAGTGGCTGGTACAGTATTCAAAAAATAAATTACAAGACAAACATCGTGATTATTTTGTGTTTGGGCACAGGCATCTTCCTTTGGAAATTGATTTAGGCAGCAACTCAAAATACATCAATCTAGGCGATTGGATTGGCTATTATACTTATGGTGTTTTTGATGGTAATACTTTTGAGTTAAAAGAGCACAAGTAGTTCAAAAGTACCATAGACATAAAAACTAACTAATGCAATATTCACAATTCAGAAAACAGCAATTTAGTTTTCCGTCGTCAGATGGCAATATTAAATATGTAGATAAAGGCCATGGGGAAGTTATTGTTCTGCTTCATGGCATTCCAACCTCGTCTTGGCTTTATCGAAAAATGATCGAAGAATTATCTTTGAATTTCAGGGTTATTGCTCCGGATATGTTAGGTTTTGGCTCAAGCGATTCTCCAAAAGGATACGATATTTATGCTCCTAAAAACCATGCTAAACGTTTATTGGAGTTAATGGATGGTTTAAACATTCGAACTTGGAATCATGTATTTCATGATGCAGGAGGACTTTGGACTTGGGAATTAATAAAACTAACTCCTCAAAGAATTAAGAGATTAATCATATTAAATACTATTATTTACAAAGAAGGATTTAATCCACCTATTCGCTTCAAAAAAGGTTTTTTAACACGTTTCATTATGGCTATGTACAGCAATAATATTTCAACAAGTTCCATGTTAAAAGGTCTTTTTAATACTGGTTTGATAAACAACAGCACAAATTCACAAGATTTAGAAGGCTATAAAAACCCTTTGCTCGAGGGAAAAACAAAAGCGATGTATCACTTCTTTTCAAGCACTTGCAATACTTTACCTGACTATTCAAGTGTTATCAAAAATATTAAAATTCCAAAACTGCTCATTTGGGGCAAGCACGATTCCTTTTTGGTTTTTGGCAAAATGAAGGATAAAGTAATTTCAGATTTAAATCTATCAGAAGAGGATATTCATTTATTAGATGCCAAACATTTTATTCAGGAAGAAAAGCCCAAAGAAATATCTCATTTAATTTTACGCTTTTTAGATAAATAGCGAATTCCTTATTTATGAAAATCCTATTATTCAATATTTACTTTTTCGTTTTATTTTTTAATCTTTCCTTATCACAAATTAAAGATGTTCAGCCGTTTTCAATCCTATTTATCCATGGCACTAATGATCCCATTTTTCCTTATGAAAAAGGTGTCATCGAAGTATTCAATACAAAAAGAGGTCGTGTTTTAGGTATTGAACAGAGCATTGATTTTAGGTGTAAACTCAACGGAAATAATAAAGAAGTAATCACAATCACAATTGAAAATACAAATGTTCATGATGATTGTATTTCAGAAAGAACTATATATCCAAATCCTGAAAACCCTTCGCTTAAGGTCGAACATATTAAGGTTAAAAGTGGTGGTCACTTGGCCAGGCGCAAAAGAACAACCCTTAATAAAACGGCTTGTTGGAAAAACGACTCAAGATTTTAACGCCTGTGATACGCTCTGGAAATTCTTTAAAAGCACGATGGATTAATCATCTTTTTCATGGGCTTCTAAATCTTTCGTCAAATCTAATTTTCTAAATGACGGCGATACAATGCCTGTTGTAACCACGGTAATCAATGTCATTGTACCACCAAAAATAACCGCAGTAACCGTTCCCATTAATTTTGCTGTTAATCCGCTTTCAAAAGCACCAAGTTCGTTAGAGGAACCCACAAACATAGAGTTTACAGAAGAGACACGACCTCGCATATGGTCTGGTGTTTTTAATTGTAAAATGGTTTGTCTTATGACCATGGAAACGCCATCGGTTACACCACTAAAGAATAATGCAACAACTGAAATCCAGAATATCGAAGACATCCCAAAGACAATTATGCATGTTCCAAATCCGAATATTGCTGCCAGTAGTTTCATTCCAGCATTTCTACTAATCGGGATATATGCCGTTACCAACATGGTTAAAAAAGCACCAACTGCCGGAGCTGCTCTTAATACGCCAAACCCTTCTGAGCCTACTTCCAAAATATCTTGGGCAAAAACAGGCAATAAAGCTACTGCACCACCAAAAAGCACAGCAACCATATCCAGTGTAATTGCGCCCAAAATGGCTTTCGTTTTAAAGACAAACTTGACGCCTTCTTTTAAACTTTGCATCACCGGTTCTCCTATCTTCGGATTAAGAATTGGCTTTTTCGGAATTTGAAATAAAATAATCAAAGATAAAATTACCAATCCGAAAATGATACAAAGCGACCAATGTACACTTAACCAACTAATCGAGAGCCCGGCAAATGCAGGCCCTAAAACCGACGCCATTTGCCAGGTAGAACTGTTCCATGTTGCCGCATTTGGATATACTTTTTTAGGAACAATCAGGGCGACCAAAGAAAATATAGTTGGCCCGAAAAAGGAGCGTAAAAACCCGCCAAAAAACACCAAAGCATAAATAGAATATAATATCGTGTTTGTTGTCCAACCTGAAACTATTTTGGGCCATGTCAATAAAAACAATCCAAAACTAATTAATGAAAAAGCAGCGATACATTTGGCTAGAAGATTTCGTTTTTCATTCTGATCGACAATATGGCCCGCAAACAAGGCCATGGAAAATGCGGGAATAATTTCCATTAACCCGATAATACCAAGTGATAGTGGGTCTTTGGTCATGCTATATACTTGCCACTCAATAACGATAAACTGCATAGACCAGGCAAACACCAATACAAATCTCACCAATAAAAAAATGTTAAACTCTTTAAATCGCAGAGCTGCGTAAGGGTCTTTTTTTGCCATATTTATTTCCTGCGAAAGCAGGAATCTCTATTTTAAATTATGTAACAAAAGTAAAATAAGGAACGGGTTAACTCCAATTATTATTTAATATCTCTCAAATTCAACTGTAGCGAAACCTTCCCATTCCAATGGTTTTCATCAATAGAATAGACAGTTTTAAACGGCTTTTTATTTGAAACTAAATCAAGTTTATCACCTAAACCAAACCCAATACACACAATTTTATCCGTGGTGTCACCTTGAGCGCAGTCGAAAGGTTGTGTTACTGTAATGCGTAAGTGTTTATCATCTTCACCCACACATTTACCATAGCCTGTATCTTTTAAATTAGATGTCATAAAAACAGGTGTCATATTGCCTGGGCCAAAAGGTGCCAATTGCTTCAAAATTCTATAAAATTTTGGTGTTATATCACTTATCTTGATTTCGGTATCCACATTAATTTCAGGCGTTAACATCGCCTTATCTATCGTATTAGAAACAACCTCTTCGAACTTCTGTTTAAATCCTTCATATTGCTCTTCCCTTAAAGTCAAGCCAGCGGCATATTTATGACCTCCAAATTGTTCGATATATTCGCTACATGCTTCTAAAGCATTATATACATCAAACCCTTTTACCGATCGCGCCGAAGCGGCTAATTTGTCTCCACTTTTGGTAAACACTAATGTTGGCCTGTAATAGGTTTCTATTAATCTAGAAGCCACAATACCAATTACACCTTTATGCCAAGTTTCATGGTAAACAACAGTAGTAAAGCCTTTCTGTTCTTCTTGCTCTTCAATTTGCTTAAGAGCTTCTTCTGTAATTCTTCTATCTGTTTCACGCCGGTCAGTATTAAATTGGTCTATGTCTACGGCATACTGCGTCGCTAAATTATAGTCGGTTTCCATTAGTAATGTCACGGCATGATTGCCATGTTTCATTCGTCCTGCAGCATTAATTCTGGGTGCTATTGTGAATACAACATCGGTTATTGATAATGTCTCTTTTTTTATCTGTTGAATAATGGCCTTAAAACCCATTCTCGGATTTTCATTTATCACTTGTAAACCAAAATAAGCCAATGCTCGGTTTTCTCCAGTTATCGGAACAATATCTGCACCAATGGCAGTGGCAACCAAATCGAGATATACTATAAGATCTTCAATACTTTCACCTTCTTTTGAAGCTAACGCTTGTACTAATTTAAACCCAACACCACAACCACACAATTCTTTATAAGGATAGTTACAATCGTCACGTTTGGGATCCAGAACCGCAACGGCTTCTGGCAATTCACTTCCAGGTCTGTGATGATCGCAAATAATAAAATCGATGGTTTTTTCCTTTGCGTAAGCAATTTTATCAATAGCTTTAATTCCACAATCCAAAGCAATGATTAATGAAAAATCATTGTCGTGAGCGAAGTCAATACTTTTATATGAGACACCATAACCTTCATCATAACGATCGGGTATATAGGTAGCAACATTTTCAGTTTTGGTTTTTAAATATGAAGAGACTAATGCCACCGATGTCGTACCATCAACATCGTAATCGCCATAAACCAAAATATTCTCATCACTATCTATCGCCTTTTCAATCCTAGCGACAGCCTTGTCCATGTCTTTCATTAAGAACGGGTCGTGCAAATCATCAAGGCTTGGGCGAAAAAAATGTTTAGCATCATTATAGGTTTCGATACCGCGCTGAACTAAAAGGGATGCGGTAATAGCATCAACTTGAAGTGTATTTTGCAATGCTTCAACTTTAGCAGGTTCTGGTTTTGGCTTAAGCGTCCAACGCATTTCTATGAATTATGAATATGAACTGCTGTTTTTATTGTAGCAAACTGGCGAAACATTTCCATAACACCACAATATTTTTCAATAGATAAGTTTACAGCTTTATTGATTTTGCTTTCCTTAAGATCTGTCCCGTAAAAATGATAATCGACCGTAACGGAATGATAATATTTTGGGTGTTCATCGGTGAGTTCGCCTTCCACGATCATTTTAAAGTCATCTAATTTCACTTTCATTTTATTTAAAACGGAAACCACATCCAATCCAGAACATCCTGCTAATGATGATAGCATCATGGCTTTAGGTGCCATTCCTGAATTAGTGCCTCCAAAATCTTCTGAAGCATCCATCATAATCGAATCCCATCTCGGGTTATCCGATTCAAACACCATATTGCCTTTCCATTGTGTGGTGATTATATCTGCCATTTTTTAAGAGTTTTAAGTTAAAAGTACTTGAAGTGCACTTAAGTTTTAATAAAATTGAATTTAAAGTTTATAAAAGCTTAGGTGACTTTAAATACTTTAGGCATTTATAACTTTAGACACTATATTAGTTACCTCAAAAATACTATTAAAAAATAAAAATATGCCTTTAGTAACACCTTTATCTGCCGACCATGATATGGAAACAAAAGAACTGGCAGAATTCTTTAATGAGACGCTTGGGTTTTGCCCAAATTCAGTCTTGACTATGCAACATCGTCCAGCCATTAGTAAAGCATTTATTAATTTGAACAAAGCTGTTATGGCAAATGAAGGTCGTGTGACATCTGCTTTAAAACGTATGATTGCCTGGGTGAGTAGTAACTCTACAGGATGTCGCTATTGCCAGGCGCATGCCATTCGTGCTGCTGAACGCTATGGTGCCGAACAGGAGCAACTGGATAATATTTGGGAATACAGAACGCATCCTGCGTTTTCTGAAGCCGAACGTGCTGCCTTAGATTTTTCATTAGTTGCCAGCCAAGTTCCTAATGGTGTTGATGAAACTATTAAATCGCGATTATACCAGCATTGGAATGAAGGCGAGATTGTAGAGATGCTTGGTGTTATTTCTCTCTTTGGCTACCTCAACCGTTGGAACGATAGTATGGGAACTTCTATTGAAGATGGTGCTGTTGAAAGTGGTGAGCAATATTTAGGAAAAACGGGCTGGAATAAGGGAAAGCATGTTTAGATTGTTAGACTTTTAGACAGCTTCGCTTTTAGATAAATTAAAGAAACCCTTGCCAGAAATGGGGAGGGTTTTTTAAATATTAACAACTTGTTTATAATGATTCTAAATAGCGATATATTTGGTTCAATATGAGAAGAGAACAAAGTTATTCCAGTTTAATATCTGAAGAGAAACAATTAAGTATTTCATTAAGCAAAATTAGAAATGAAAAAAAGGAAATGAAAAAAGCCTACAAAAACTGCTTGTCTCAAGAAGAAAAGTTTTTATTTATTATGGAGCATCTTATAACTGCTACATATGAAGAGTTTTTGGATAATTTACTTTATTTAGACACTAATATAGTCTATGATGATGCTAAAATATTTGTTGAAATAAATAGTCAAAAACTATTAGACATGTCTAAAATTGGTCTAATCAAAACTAAAAAGAAATATGGTTTTTATATTTTAAATATTTAATTAACCTTTAAAACACTTTTAACTTTTTTCTGCAATTCAGTAACCACTTTAGCATCAAACCAAGAATTCTTCGTTAACCAAAATCTATTTCGAGGTGAAGGATGTGGTAAGGGTAAATACTTTGGTAAATAGTCTTGGTAAGCTCTAACCGTTTCGGTCAACGTTTTTTTAGCTTCCTTTTGTAAATAATATTTCTGGGCATACATACCAATTAAAATAACCAACTCTACATTTTGCATTTTATCTAATAATGAATCATGCCATTGTGGTGCGCATTCTGGTCTTGGTGGTAAATCGCCTGTTTTTCCTTTTCCTGGATAACAAAATCCCATTGGTACTAAAGCAATTTTTGTTTCGTCATAAAAAATGGCATCTGTAACTCCTAACCATTTTCGCAATTGTCTTCCACTTGGATCATCCCAAGGAATTCCTGTTTTATGAACACTTGTCCCAGGTGCTTGCCCAATAATTATAATTTTAGAATCTGGATGTGCTGTTACAATTGGTCGTGGACCGAGTGGTAAATGCTCTGAACAAATTGTACATTGTCTAATTTCGTGTAATAATTTTCTCATCACTTTTTCCCAGCCACAACAATTACAATTTCTCCTTTTGGTGGTTTATTTATGTAGTATTCTAAAACTTCTTTTGCCGTTCCTCTTTTAGTTTCTTCATATAGTTTAGTAAGCTCCCTAGAAACTGACACTTGCCTATCTTCACCAAAATATTCGCAAAAGTTGGTCAAGGTTTTTATAAGTTTGTGAGGTGATTCGTAAAAAATGATGGTTTTTGTTTCTTCTGCTAACATTTTAAGTCTCGTTAGTCTCCCTTTTTTAACAGGCAAAAAACCTTCGAATACAAATTTATCATTTGGCAATCCGGAATTTACTAAAGCAGGAACAAATGCTGTTGCACCAGGAAGGCAATCGACTTCAATGTTTTTTTCTATACATGCGCGTGTTAATAAAAATCCAGGGTCGGAAATTGCAGGAGTTCCTGCATCGCTTATTAACGCTATTGAAATTCCGTTTTTTAGTTTTTGTATAATGGCATTAACAGTTTTATGTTC
>CAXMOQ010000089.1:0-10434 GCA_964195015.1 uncultured Flavobacteriaceae bacterium
CTTAAAAGGATTGTTACGTTCTTTAATTTGCGTGCGCTCTTCTTCAAGGAGTTCGATAGATCTTTCAACTGTATCTGGAAAAGGAATCAACGGAATCTCCATTTGCATTAATTCCTCAATATTTTGAAGCGATTCGAGTTCTTTTTTAGTTGAAAAAACAAAGGTATGACCCTCACGTTCTGCACGACCTGTTCTCCCAATGCGGTGCATATAATTTTCTGGATAATCCGGAGTGTCAAAATTAATAACATGGGAAATATTATCGATATCCAATCCACGGGCCATAACATCGGTAGCAATTAAAATACGATTGTCGCCATTTCTAAATTGCTCAATACTTCGGAGTCTGTAATTCTGCGTTTTATTGGAATGAATCACGCAACTCTCATCATTAAAAGTGTCTTCCAAATGTTCGAACAAGCGATCTGCCATACGTTTATAGGCTACAAAAATCAAAACTTTACTAAAGGTGTCTTTATCTTGAAGCAGATGATTGAGTAAATTTACCTTCGTGTAAAAGTTGGGTACATCGTAGCGTTCTTGTGCAATATTGTCCAGCGGTGTTCCTGAAACTGCAACAGAAACGCGTTCCGGATTCTTGAAGAAATCACTGATGATCAAATCAACATCCTGTGTCATGGTAGCCGAAAACATAATATTTTGCCTGCGCTCCGGAAGCATATCGAAGATATTTATAAGCTGATGTCTAAATCCTAAATCTAGCATCACGTCGACTTCATCAATAACCAATTTCTGAATAGACTTTAATTGTAACACACGTGTCAAAGCCAGATCGTATAAGCGTCCGGGTGTCGCCACCAAAATGTCCAAACCTCCAGCAATTTGTTGTTTTTGGGTGTTGATATTCGTGCCACCATAAACGCCTAAAACTCTGTTGTTAATATATTTTGAAAGTTTTTCAATTTCATCAACTACCTGCACAACTAATTCTCGGGTTGGAACCAAAACCAAAACCCTTGGATTTTCCTGCTGGGAAAAAAGAAGGTTTTTAAGAATGGGAAGCATATACGCAAAGGTCTTTCCGGTTCCAGTTTGGGCAATACCGACCATATCTTTCCCGCTACTTACTACATTAAAAGATTGCTCCTGTATTGGAGTAGGCGTTACAAACCCTAAATCGTCTAACGCGTTATATAATGGGGTGTTTAAATTTAAATCTTGAAATGACACGTATTTTTAATTATAAATTTGATGGCAAAGGTAACTGAATAATTTTATTAGTCCACGCTCTTATTGCGTGGCAGGAAAACTCTGTTTTGACAACCACGACTTTCGTGGGAATATATCAAAATAGATAGTTAAGCGGAATCTCATGTTTAAACTACCGGTAGTAAGATGTCTTGAAGCTTGATGTGCATTAAAAAAGTGACTACACTAAATGATTATTGTCTATTTCAATACAATACGAAGCATTAAAGGTAGCACCGGCATTTAAAGTTAGGATACCCTCTTTGTCTTTCAGGATTTGATTTGTATCTTCATGATCGGCAATGCCCAACCAGGGTTCAATACATACATAGTTCGCATTTGGTTTTGCCCAAATACCCAAATAGGAAAAATCTTTATAATCAACCGAAAGAATAGTCCCGTGCATGTTACTTTTCAAGGTCACTTTTTTAGATTTCAAATCTTTAAAAATAAGGGCATCATCATTAAATAAATCGTGTTTTAATTGAATATGGTTAGAATTGTTAAAAACAATTTTTGTTTTTGAGTTTTGTAGTCCGCTTTCCAAATTAATGAGATGGATTTTAGAACCTTCTACCTTTTCAAATTCTAGAATATAATCATCGTAATCTTCATCATCATAAACTGGGCATTTAAAAGCGGGATGACCTCCAACCGAAAAGTACATGGTTTTGGCATCACAATTTTTAACGGTATGAGTAACTTCAATTTTATTATTAGTGAGCTGATAGTTTATATAAAACTCAAATTTAAATGGGTATATTTTTAGGAGCGATTCATTATATTCTAATTTAAAAGTCAAACTGCCTTTAGATTGGTGGTGTAATTTTACGGATTGATTATGTCGTAAAAAACCATGTTTAGGCATATTATATGCTTTATTTTCATATATGTAGGTGTTATTTTTCAAAGCCCCAATAAATGGAAATAAATTTGGGGCATAACCTTCCCAAACTTCAGGATCTGCATGCCACATAAAATCTTTACCATTTTTTATTGATGAAATACGACACAGCTCTGCACCAATCTGTTTTACAACGATTTTGAGTTTGTCATTTTCTAAAGTATACATTGAAAACTATATTTAAAGTAATGCACAAAACTTATCATTTTTTAATGATTCTAACTAACTTTACACCAATAATTTTTCATTGCGAACACAACGTAAACATAATATTCACACTCCAGAGCAATTTAAACGCCAATTATTGGCTTGGAGCCAACAGTTTAATGACGTTGTTTGGTTAGATTCTAATAAGCATGCGTCTAATTATTCAAGTTATGATGCTATTCTTGCAGTCGATGCGTTCACAAGTATTCAAACCGATTATAATGACGTTTTTAATAAGCTGAAAGAATATCAATCTATTACTAACGATTGGATTTTTGGATATCTAACTTACGATTTAAAGAATGATGTAGAAGATTTGCAATCGAATAATTCTGATGGTTTGCAGTTTCCTGATCTGTACTTTTTTCAACCAAAAAAGCTTTTTTTATTTAAAGGTAATAAAGTTGAAATTCAATATTTAAATGTTATTGAAGATGATTTGGAAGCTGATTTAAAATCTATTGGCGATAATAAAGATGGTCTCCTTGAGCGCAGTCGAAAGGTTTCAGAGTCCCCAGTAAAAATCAAACTCCGCATTCACAAAGACGACTATTTCGAAAAGTTAAACACCATGCTTGCTCACATCCATCGCGGCGATATTTACGAGGCTAATTTTTGTCAGGAATTTTATGCAGAAAACACAGTAATAAACCCGCTTGATACCTACGAAAAACTTAACGACATTTCGAATCCGCCCTTTGCAACCTTTTTAAAATGTCACGACAAATATATATTGTCGGCTTCACTGGAACGTTATTTAAAAAAAGAAGGCAATACCATTATATCGCAGCCCATTAAAGGCACGGCGAAGCGTTCTGATAATGAAGTTGAAGATGAAAATCTTAAGAGAACATTATCAAAGGACGAAAAAGAACGTAGCGAAAACATTATGA
This sequence comes from uncultured Flavobacteriaceae bacterium, assembly GCA_964195015.1. GTDB lineage: Bacteria > Bacteroidota > Bacteroidia > Flavobacteriales > Flavobacteriaceae > CAXMOQ01. The sequence continues at coordinate 3,214 of CAXMOQ010000089.1, forward strand.
TTGTCGATTTGGTGCGCAACGATTTATCGCAAACGGCCATTAAAGGAAGTGTGCAGATCGAAGAATTATGTAAAGTCTACACGTTTAAACAGGTGCATCAAATGATGTCTACAGTAGTTTCCAGGATAAAGGACGCGATACATCCGGTTGATGTGATAAAAACAACCTTCCCAATGGGAAGCATGACAGGAGCACCAAAAATTTCAGCTATGAAAATTATTGAAGCCCTTGAAGAAACCAAACGCGGTATATACTCTGGTGCTGTTGGTTATTTTTCGCCAAAGGGCGATTTTGATTTTAATGTCATTATTAGGAGTATTTTGTATAACGACACCGAAAAATACGTTTCCTATTCGGTTGGTGGTGCCATTACAGCAAAAAGTGATCCGCTTAAAGAATATGAAGAATGTTTGGTAAAAGCGAAAGCAATGCGAACCGTTTTAGAGGATTAATCTATATTTTTTCTGAATTGGGTTTTAATGGTTTTTAAAATGTGTTCTACATCGACAACTTCCAGATGCTCGATTTTTGAGATCTCTTCAAAGTTCAGTTTTCCAAACACATAAAGATCTAATATGTTAGATGTTGTCATTGGAAGCCAACTATAAAACTTACTGAAAAGCTTTTTGGTATTGTTTGACGGTGTATCATCTATATTGAAAGCTTGCAATATGGCAACATCTTTGTCATCGTATAAAAACAAATGCTTATAGCCATCTTCTTGTTTATATGAAATATCATCTAAATCCTCGCTCATAATATATTCCATACCGGCATCAATAGTGTATTCCTCCTCAAGATTATGCAGTTCTTCTTCCAAAATGTACCTTGTACTGATGGTGTTTTGATGAAAAGATTCCGCTTTAAAAAGGCGCTTTAAGCGGTTGTCAACAATTTCAAAAAGATGCAGTCTAATAGTATTAAGATCGGCATCTGGGTTATATTTATTTTTATATAATATAATAATGCTATCGTCTATAATGCCAGTCGAAGCATACATGTTCTTGGGTAATATCCTTGTAGTTTCAGCTATAAAAAGCCTGTGTTTTACATAAGGGTGTAAATACTGAATAACGTTAAGCACTTTTTTGTCAAATAATGTTTGAGGCGACCGAGCGTTTATTTTTTTTAATGTACCCATAGCTAAAAAATTCTATTGATTTGTCTTTATCAGACTTATAATATACAAAATTTTACACAAATACTAATTGGGTGAATGACATAAATACATCAATTGTTTTAGTGCCTCAAAATTGTATATTTGAAGTATGCAAAATTCCTTTGTTAATCACATAAAGAAGACGTTTCCCTTTTTAAATTCCGGTAAACTCCTTGTTGCTATTTCTGGCGGTCTCGATAGTGTAGTATTAGCACATTTGTGCAATAATCTGAAATTAAATAGTGCTTTAGCGCATTGCAACTTTAATTTAAGAGGAAAAGAGAGTGATGCCGACGAGGATTTTGTACTACAATTGGCCGAAGATTTAGATTTGGAGGTTTTCATTGAACGTTTTGAAACCGAAACTTATGCTGAACAAAACAAGCTGTCAACGCAAATGGCAGCGCGTGAGCTGCGCTATAATTGGTTTCAAGGTCTGGCAGAGCAACTCGACTTTGACTATATCCTTACAGCACATCACGCCAATGATAACTTGGAAACATTTTTAATCAACCTATCTAGAGGTACAGGACTTGATGGCTTAATAGGAATTCCGGAAGTTAACGGTAATGTTGTCCGGCCTTTATTAAAATTTTCTCGTCAAGATATTGAGGATTATGCAAAAGAGAATAATATAAATTGGCGGGACGATAGTAGTAATGCATCAACAAAATATTTACGTAATAAATTGCGCCATGATGTGATTCCAATTTTGAAAGAGATCAATCCACAATTCCTTCAGAATTTTGAGAATACGCAAAAACATTTACAAGATTCAAAAGCGCTTATTGAGGATAGGATAGAAGAGGTTTCAAATGTACTAATTGAATCTATTTCAGAAGAGCAAATTCAATTTAATATCGCTGAAATTCAAAAATTAAATAACCCCAAAGCCTATCTTTATGAGCTGCTAAAAGATTATGGTTTCACCGAATGGAACGATGTTTTAAACTTATTAGATGCACAATCCGGTAAACAAGTCTTTTCAGAAACACATCGCTTGCTTAAAGACAGAGAATTTTTACTTATAACTGAAATACTGAATAATGTCATTCTGAATCAAAGCGAAGAATCGCTTTTGATAAGCAAAGATGATAAAGAGGTTGAAACACAACTAGGAGTTTTACATTTTCAAGCGACTAAACACATCAACAAATTAAACGAATCAACAATATATGTCGATAAAGCTTTATTGAAGTTTCCGTTAATAGTAAGACAATGGAAAAAGGGCGATTACTTTTATCCTTTAGGAATGAGAGGGAAAAAGAAATTAAGCAAGTATTTTAAGGACGAAAAGCTATCTTTAATTGATAAAGAAAATGTATGGTTGTTATGTTCAGGAGAAGATATTGTTTGGGTAATTAATAGGCGCGCAGATAACCGTTTTAAAGTAACCGAAAACACAACACAAATTTTAAAGATTCAATTACAATAGATTTGCCATTCTGAGTGCCTGTGCCGAGCTTGTCGAGGCATGATGTGGACCATTATATATTAAATTATGAAACTACAAGGTCAAATAGTCGATATACATACCAAGCGCATTTACACAGGTGAAATCACCATGGTAAATGGAAAGATTTCTTCAATAGAAGAAAAAGAGCATGACGTCAATCGCTATATTCTTCCAGGTTTTGTAGATGCTCATAGTCATATTGAAAGCTCGATGTTGGTACCAAGTGAATGTGCAAGATTAGCAGTAACTCATGGAACAGTAGCAACCGTTTCCGATCCTCACGAAATTGCCAATGTACTTGGTGTTGAAGGTGTAGAATTCATGATTACCAACGGAAAAAAAGTACCTTTTAAATTCAATTTCGGCGCGCCTTCTTGTGTGCCTGCAACCAGTTTTGAATCTGCTGGAGCAGTTATAGATTCTGAAGGCATTAAACAATTACTTCAAAACCCAGACATTAAATATTTAGCCGAAATGATGAATTATCCAGGTGTTTTATTTGATGACGAAGAAGTCCTAAAAAAAATTGCTTGGGCAAAACATTATAACAAACCTGTCGATGGTCACGCGCCAGGATTACGAGGTGATGATGTCACTAAATATATCAACGCAGGAATTTCTACAGACCATGAATGTTTTACCTATGACGAAGCTTTAGAGAAATTGCAAAAAGGTATGAAAATCCTCATTCGCGAAGGCAGCGCTGCTAAAAACTTTGAAGCTTTAATTGATTTGTTACCACATCATTTTGAAGACATGATGTTTTGCAGTGATGATAAACATCCTGACGATCTCATGGTCGATCATATAAATCGATTATGTGCCAGAGCTGTTGAAAAAGGACATGATGTGTTTAAAGTATTACAAATGGCATGCATAAACCCTGTGAAACATTATAATTTGGATGTTGGATTATTACAAGAAGGTGACGTTGCCGATTTTATCATTGTTGAAGACTTAAAAGAGTTTAAAACACTTCAAACCTACATTGATGGGGAACTGGTTTTTGACTATGGAAAAGCCTTGATCAAATGTGTTCCTTTTGAGATTTTGAACAATTTCAACACCAATAAAAAAGAAGTTTCAGATTTTCGTTTTGAATCGTCCACAAAGCAAATCCGAGTCATCGAAGCCTTGGAAGGCCAATTAGTAACCAACGAATTAATTGAAGACGCGTTAATTGTTAATGGTAACCTTGTTTCCAACACTAAAGCAGACATTTTAAAAATGACAGTCGTAAATCGTTATCAAGATGAACAACCGGCTTTAGCTTTCATTAAAAATTTCGGATTAAAAGAAGGCGCAATCGCGTCTTCGGTTGGTCACGATTCCCATAATATCATTGCTGTTGGCGTTTCAGACGAAGCGATTTGCAAAGCTGTCAATCTTATTGTTGAAAACAAAGGAGGCATTTGTGCAATTTCCAATTCCGAAGAGCGAGTGGTTTCACTTCCCGTAGCGGGCATCATGAGCGATGAAGATGGTGAAACGATCGGCACACAATATGCCGAGCTCGACAACATGGCAAAACGGTTGGGTAGTACGCTTCATGCTCCTTATATGACTTTGTCGTTCATGGCATTACTCGTTATTCCGTCATTAAAGTTAAGTAATAAAGGGTTGTTCAATGGTAGTAGTTTTAAGTTTACTTCTTTAGAAGTTTAATTGATATTTCAATGTTGTCAGTTTGAGTGAATTTTCATTTGAAAATTAGTATCGAGAACTCTTTTTTTCTTCATTATCATTCTTTTTGATGATATGATAGATTCATATTAATTTCATATATTTGAGTAGAATACGATTAGAAATTGTCAAGAAATAAGACATATTTTTAAAGTATTCTTTTTTGTCTAATGTCAATTATACCATATATAGGTTATAAAAAAAAATGATAGATTTTTGTTCTAATTGATAAAGAAAAATCAAGCATATCCATTGATACGGTTTATTTTTATTTTGAAGAGTAGGGCAAAAAGAAGCGGTTTTTATTGCAAATATTTGATATAATTGACAACATAAATTGATTAATCCCATGAATTTAGCAGCAGAACTTTCCGAAGTAAAAAATTATATAGACGGTAAATTTGTCCCGATAACTATCGGGAGAAACGGTCAAAACGCTATGGACGTTATTAGTCCGTTGGATGGTAGCGTAATTTCTTCAATTCCATTATCGACAACGCAAGATGTTGATGCAGCTGTACAAGCTGCAAAAAAAGCATTTCCTTCTTGGTCGTCTATGACATTTAAAGAACGTGTTCAAATATTTTTTAGATATAGAACTTTATTGGAAAAAAACATGGATGAGTTAACCAAATTGGTGCAACTTGAAAACGGAAAAACCTATGGCGAAGCCAAAGCCGAAGTTGAAAAAAGCATGGAACTCTGTGAGTTTGCAGTATCCATTCCACAAATTATTGTAAACGAAGTTCAAGAAGTCAGTAAAGGTGTAGAATGCCGAATAGAACGCAAACCACTTGGTGTTGTCGCATCAATAGCTCCTTTCAACTTTCCAAATATGGTACCGCATTGGACGCTTCCAAATGCTTTGGTGTTAGGGAATACTATGGTCATGAAACCATCTGAATTAGTGCCCTTAAGCACAGTGCGTATGGCAGAATTGTTAAAAGAAGCCGGTTTGCCGGACGGTGTTTTTAATATTGTGAATGGAGGTAAAGAAGTGGTTGAAGCCATTTGTGACCATCCGGATATTGAAGCGGTGTCGTTTGTTGGTTCAACCAAAGTGGCGAAAATCGTTTATAAACGAGCAACCGCTAGTTTAAAACGATGCGTAGCTTTAGGTGGTGCAAAAAACCATTTATTAGTCTTGCCGGATGCCAATCCGGAAATGACCGCATCCAATGTGGTGGCGTCCATGTCTGGTTGTGCTGGACAACGTTGTATGGCAGCATCAGTTATGGTAGGTGTAGATAAAGTACAACACATTATTGATCGCATGGTAGTGGAAGCTAAAAGCATCGTTCCCGGAGTCAATTTGGGTTCTGTGATTAGTGCTGAAGCCAAAACACGTATTGAAGGTTATATCGCTGAAGCGGAAAGAAATGGTGCTAAAATTTTATTAGATGGACGCAATGCAACGGTTTCAGGTAAAGAAGGCGGTTACTATGTTGGTCCAACAATTATAGATTATGTAACAACAGATATGTCAGTGGCTCGTGAAGAAATTTTTGGTCCTGTTATTTCTATCATCCGAGCTAAAGATTTGGACGAAGCTATCGAAATAGAAAACGGATCAAATTATGGAAATGCAGCGGCAGTATTTACACAAAGTGGTGGTCTGGCCAAACAAGTTATGGATCGAGCAAGCGCCGGAATGATTGGCGTTAATATTGGTGTTCCTGTACCTAGAGAACCTTTTTCTTTTGGAGGTTGGAACGAATCAAAATTTGGTGTAGGAGATATAACAGGAAGAAGTTCAATAGAATTCTGGACACAAAATAAAAAGACAACCATTAAATGGAATCCCGAAGCACAGACTAATTGGATGAGCTAAAGTTACTGCGAAATCGAAGATTCACGAATACAATTATTTAAAATGTGAATTAATGAGTAAAGCAGGAATCTCATGAATTTGAAAACAATATTTGGGATCTCTTCCAATCAATTATCAAATAGTAAAACATGAACAGCGAAATAATAAAGAACAATCTCGATTACACATTATTCTCTTGGGCAAAACAAGGTGGATTAAATCCCATTAACGCATCGTATGCCGAAGGTTCTTATATTTATGATAGAGATGGTAAAAAATATTTAGACTTTTCTTCCCAATTAATGAACGTTAATATAGGTCATGGCAACCAACGCATTACGGACGCAGTTGCAAAACAAATGAAAGAAGTTAGTTATGTATATCCGGGCATGGCAACAGATGTGCGTGGAAGACTAGGAAAAAAACTTTCTGAAATCACGCCTGGTAATTTAACAAAAACATTCTTTACGCTTGGAGGAGCAGAGGCTATCGAGAATGCAATTAAGCTGGCGAGAATATATACAGGACGACATAAAATAATAACTCATTATCGAGCCTATCATGGTGCAACCTATGGTGCCATTACTGCCGGAGGAGATCCAAGACGATTTCCTGTAGATAGTCAGGCGATGCCTAATGTTGTGCATGTCGAAAATCCGTATGCCTATCGCTGTCCGTGGAATTCAAAGTCTATAGTAGAATGTGGAGAACGTGCTTTGGCACATTTAGAACGCGTAGTTAAGTTTGAAAACCCAGAGAGTATAGCTGCTATTTTGTTAGAAGGAGAATCAGGATCATCAGGATGTATTAAATATCCACCAATGTATTTAAAGCGGGTTCGAGAGCTTTGTGATAAATATGGCATGATGATGATTGATGATGAGGTGATGAGTGGTTTTGGGCGTACAGGTAAAATGTTTGGCATCAACCATCACGAAACAACGCCGGACATTATGTGTTTGGCAAAAGGATTAACATCTGGTTATTTACCTTTAGGAGGTGTCGTGGTAACTGATAAGATAGCTGAATATTTTAATGAAAATCCAATGACCATAGGTTTAACCTATTCTGCACATCCAGTATCTTGTGCAGTAGCTTTAGAAAATATTAATA
>CAXMOQ010000090.1:0-10408 GCA_964195015.1 uncultured Flavobacteriaceae bacterium
ACTTGAATATGAAAAAGACAAGTTTTTTGTTATAGAGCGAAGTTATTCAAGTGGGCTGGGAAATATGAGTAATACCATTAAAATATTTAATGTAGATGTCTCTAAGGCCACAAATACCTTAAAAATTGATAGTCTTAATAATATAGATTATATAACGGCAACAAAGAAATTACTATTAAATTTTGATAGCATAAGAACTATGTTAACCGATAATAATATTGATAATATTGAAGGCATTACTTTTGGACCAATCTTGCCTAACGGTAATAAATCTTTATTGCTTGTTTCAGATAATAACTTTAACGCATACGGAAAACAATTAAATCAATTTATTTTACTAGAAATAGTGGATTAAAAGTCTAAATACTCAACATCAAACTTATTTTCTAAAAGCGCGGACAACACTTCAGTTGAAGCATTCGTATAAAATTGATTTTTAGAAATTATTTTTTCTGTCTTGAGCAAATGATTCTGCTCTAAAATAGCTTTGGTCTGTATTGCTACGGCTTCGCCAGAGTCAATAATCTTAATGTGTTTTGGTAATAAATCGGTTAACAGCGGGATTAAGTAAGGATAGTGTGTACAGCCTAATACAAGATAATCGATATTGGCCTTTAGCATTGGTTTCAGATGCAATTCAAGAAGGCTTTTCATTTCATCACTATAGGTCTTGCCATTTTCAATTAAAGGCACTATACCTTCTCCTACTTGTTCAATGACATGGTGACCATTTGTGAATAAGGTTGCAGTATGATGAAATAACTCACTGGACAGTGTGCCTTGGGTTGCTAAAATACCAATGGCTTTCGTTTTGCTGTGTAAAGCCGCTGGTTTAATGGCAGGTTCTATACCAATAAAAGGGATGTTATAGGATGCTCGAAGTGTTATAATAGCATTTGTTGTAGCAGTGTTACAAGCCACGACTATGAGCTTACAACCTTTTTCTAATAAAAGCTCTGTGTTTTTAACGCTTAACGCAATGATGCTTTCTTTTCCTTTTGCACCATAAGGCGCGTTGGCACTATCGGCTAAATATATTGTATCCTCATGTGGTAAAAGCGCATGAATTTCTTTCCAAATGGACGTGCCCCCAACACCAGAATCGAAAATGCCAATAGGATGTTTGCTCATGTTTACAAAAATATAAAAGCCACCTTGTAAAAGGCGGCTTTTAGTAAATTTATTTAAATGTAAAATTTAGATTCCTAAATCTTTTTTAACATCATCAAGAAGATTTTTTCCATCAGCCATAATAACGCCACCACCTTGTGTAGAATCTAAAACATAATCAAAACCTTGAGCTCTGGCTACTTTTAAAATTGCAGCTTTGGCTTTTTCTGTAATTGGTTTTAATAAGTCAAGATTTTTTGTTTGCATATCCTGTTGCGCTTGGCTTTGGTATTGACGAATGTTTTGCTCAATCCCTTGTACTTCCTGTACACGCTTTGAGTTTTCTTCATCTGTTTTTGTCGCCGCTTCGGCATCATATTGCTTCATTTTTGTTTGAAGCTCTGTTGCCATGGCTTGAATATCGGTTTCGTAAGTTTTTCCTAACTTCTCCATTTGTGCTTGTGCTGCCTTCATTTCCGGCATAGCAGCAATTAATTCTTGCGTGTTAATATGTGCAACTTTACTTTGTGCTTGTGTAAAACTTGTAGCTCCAATAAAAAGTGCGGTTGCAAATAATAGGGTTTTGAATTGTTTCATTTTTAAATAGTATTAACGTGTTATAAATTATTAATTGTTATCTCCTTAGTTGTCTGTGTCAGGATTATTTTTCTACTGTTCTCGTTCTTCTTTTGCTTTTGCCCGATCTTCAAGAATTTGTTTTTTTCTGGCTTCTAACTCTTGTTTACGAGCTTCTCTATCCTTTAATTTTTGTTGTCTGCGCTCTTCAATGAGTTCTTCTTTTGTTTTTACTTGATCTGTAGTAGCATCTTCAGACTCGACTTTATCACTTTCTTTATTTTCTGTTTCCTTGGCATTTCCCTCTTCTTTTGTGATATCTTCCTCTTTTAAAGAGGCGCTTTTTTCATCGACAGTTTCCTCAACGGTTCCGTTTCTGGCATCTAGCTTTTCTTGTTTGGCTTTAGCCCGATCTTCCAATACTTGAGCACGTCTGGCTTCTGCTTCTTTTTTCTTGGCTTCTCTTTCCTCTAAAACTTCTTGTCTATGTAGTTCGTCCGCTGTAGCACGTTCTACTCTTTTATCTTCTAATGCTTTTTCTCGTGCTTCTTGCTCTTCATTAATTTCTGGAACGACTTCCTCTTCTTCAGCATCTTTACGTTCGGCTTTTGACGATGTTTGTTTGCGTTTGGAAGCACGTGTAATACTTCGTAATACTTGATCGCTAATATCGAATCTATTTGCCGAATAAAGCATGACAACATCGGCCGATTTGTCGAAAATAAAATCATACTTTTTACTATCGGCAATGTCTTGCACCGCGGCAAAAATTTGATCTTGTACGGGTTGCATTAATTGCCTTTTCTGAATCATTAAATCGCCATTCGCACCAAAACGTTTTTGCTGATAATCTAATATTTCATTTTCCTCAAAAGTGATGTCTTCTTCTCGTTCTTCAATGAGCTCTTTAGTTAAAAGCGCTTTTTCATTACTTAAATCTTTTCGCTTTTGTTCAATATCACCAAACCGCGTCTCAATCTCTCCTTTCCATTTTTGCACTTTACTTTCTAATTGGCTCGCTGCTTCTTGATATTCCGGAACGTTCTCTAGAATATATTCGGTGTCTATATAACCAATTCTTACACCACGTTGCGCCTGAATGGAAAGACTAAACATAAATCCTATCGCCAGTAAAAAAAGAACTTTAAATTTCATCTGTTTTATATTTTATAATTTATAGGCTTCTAAATTCTAAAACGACAGATGATTTTTTTTTTGATTCTGTCACTTTTTGAATTACTATTTTCAAAATTAACGAATTTTAATTGTAAAAATTTTAATTCTTGCTTAAATCATCAAACTCTTATTAGAAAATATCGTGCCAAATTTAAAATTGCTGACCAATGATAAAGTGCGTTTCCCATCCATTTGGTTCTATACCGCCATTTAATATAGGATCGAAACCATAACCAAAATCAATACCTAATAACCCAAAGGCCGGCATGAAAATTCGAATTCCTAATCCAGCAGACCGCTTAATGTCAAAAGGGGTGTAATCTTTAAAATTTTCAAATGATGAACCGCCTTCTACAAACCCTAATGCAAAAATCTTTGCAGATGCCTTCATGGTTATTGGGTAACGAAGTTCTAAAGAGTACTTATTGTAAATAGCACTTCCGTCTACCCCTGATAAGGATTGGTTTGGATACCCACGTAACGCAATAGATTCCCTACCGTCTAAACTATAACTTCCTAAACCATCACCTCCTAAAAAGAAGCGTTCAAAAGGGATAACACCTCTATCGTTATTGTAGGCTCCTAAATATCCAAACTCTACACTAGGTCGTAAAACCAACTTGGCTACAATTCGGGTGTACCATTCCGCCTTAAATTTTACTTTATAAAACTCTAACCATTTATAGCGTTCTTGATCTATTTCTGCAATTCGGGCAAAAGCATCGGTGTTGGTAGGGTCTTCTCGCAATTCTTCCTCAAGATCGTCTCGTTCCTCTTTTAATGCAGTATAATCTACATTATTAAATAGCGACCATGGCGGAGAAAATTTTGCGCTTACACTAAAACTAGAACCACCCATTGGGAAAACAGGATCGTTATAGGTATTATTTCTGCTTAAACCAATGCTATATGATAGGTTATTTGAATAACCATCACCAAAGGTGAATAGACCTGTATTGTAATTCTTTAAATTATAATGCTGATAACTAACCGCTTGAGATAATGTAAAATAGTCGTCTGGAGATGATAAACGTTTTGCTAATCCAAACGTAATACCTGTAATATTGAAACGCTTGTCCTTATCGGCATTTCGTGTTATTGGATTATACAAGAACTGTTTCGTATGTGATATTGATGTCGAAAATTGCACTGGTCTTTTTCCGCCTAACCAAGGTTCTGAAAAAGAGAAACTATAAGTTTGATAAAAACGGCTGGCCTGCAAACGCAATGCCAATTTTTGACCGTCTCCCATTGGGATTGGTTTGTAAGCGTCCTTTTTAAAGATGTCTTTAATTGCAAAATTGTTAAACGATAATCCAAGTGTACCGATAAAACCGCCACCGCCATAGCCACCTTGTAGCTCTATTTGGCTCGATCCTGTTTCAACAACAGAGTATTCCATATCGATGGTGCCTTCATTTGGATTCGGATTTTTAAAGTCAGGTGAGATTTGTTCGGCATCAAAGTACCCTAACTGGCTTAATTCACGAACGGTTCGCACAACATTTTCTTTACTGTATAATTGTCCCGGTCGTGTACGTATTTCCCGATAGATAACATGATCGTTGGTCTTTTCGTTCCCAACAATACTGACACTATTAAAGTGTACAGGTTTCCCTTCGGAAATTCTAATCTCCATATCAATAACATTCCCATTGGCATTTGTTTCAACGGGGTTTATTGTTGAAAACAAATAGCCGTTATTTTGATATAAGTTCGTAAGATCATCGGCATCCGGTTTCGAGTTATCTGCGATGCGTTTTTCTAACAACACGCCATTATAGGTATCGCCTTTTCTAATACGTAAAACACGACTTAATTGGGCATCGCTATAAACCGTATTACCAATAAATGAAATATTACCGAAAGTATATTTTTCGCCTTCATTTATATTTATATTTAGCGAAATGCTTTTGTCGTTATTATTAATTAAGCTGTCCGATAAAATACGTGCATCTCTATAACCACTCTCTTTGTATTTATCTACCATACTCGATAAGTCTTCTTGATAAGCAGAATCAATGTATTTAGAACGTTTCCAAAATCTAGCTTTACTTGTTTTTTTAGTGTTCTTCATGGCTTTACGAAGCTTTTTGTCATTTAAAACGGTATTGCCATTAATTACTATATCCTTGACTTTTACCTTTTCACCTTTATCAACTGCCACGAGCATATTTACCTTATTCTTTTGAACAGTGTCTTGGACTTCGGTGGTTGTTATGGTTACTTTAGAATTATAAAAACCATCTTTCCGGTATTTATTGCTCAAATAGTTTTTAGTTGTAGTGATCAGGTTTTCGGTAACTTTAACACCTTTGGCTAAAGTATTCTCTTTTATAAGGTCTTCTTTTTTAGATTTCTTTAAGCCAGTAATTTCTACCTCGTTAAGTTCCGGTAAATCGGCAAGTCTGATTTCTAAATAGGCGACGTCAACTTCAATTTTAGTGATAAAGATCTCGATATCGCTAAATAAGCTTGAGTTCCACAGTTTTTTAATGGCATTACCAATTTCTTCGCCAGGAATTAATATCTCTTTACCTTTTCTTAATCCAGAATAGGTTACAATGGTTTGTGGGCTAAAATTGGTGTCGCCAGAAACTGTAATGTCTGCCAGCGTATATTTTTTACCATTATCATATTCCAGATCTTGCGCTTGAATAGTAAAGCCACAAATAAAGATTAATACTGCAATGAAGTTTCGTAAAGATATTCTCAATAGTACTATATTAATTAAGTTGTTCACTTGTTTTCCCAAACCGTCGTTCTCTTTTTTGATATTCAATAATAGCCTCATATAAATGCTGCTTCGTAAAATCAGGCCAAAGTATACTGGTAAAGTACAATTCGGCGTATGCAATTTGCCAGAGTAAAAAGTTACTTATGCGCTGTTCGCCACTCGTTCTGATAAGTAAGTCTACATCTGGTAAATTTCGCGTGTAAAGATGCTCATTTATAATTGATTCATCAATTTTTTCCAGCGAAATTATATTATTTTTAACGTTAAGACTTATTTCTTTAATAGCGTTAATTAATTCTTCTCTTGAACCATAACTTAATGCTAGTGTTAAAGACATTCTGCTATTTTCTTTTGTTTTGTCTATAACCTCCATAAGCTCTTTATATACCTTTGAAGGCAATGAGGTTAAATTGCCAATGGCCGATAGTTTAATGTTGTTTTTCTGAAGTGTTTTTATTTCTTTTTTTAATGAAGACACTAATAATTTCATTAAGGTTTGTACCTCTAGTTTTGGTCTGTTCCAATTCTCGGTAGAAAAGGCATATAACGTTAGGTTTTCAACACCTAGTTCGGCACAACTTTCTACAACTTCTCTTACGGCTTTAGTGCCATTTTCATGACCTATAGCTCTTAACAAGCCTTTCTGTTTCCGCCCAACGACCATTACCATCCATAATAATGGCAATATGTTTTGGTAATTTGTCTATATGTATTTGCTGTTTTAAATCCACTTTATTGAGGGCAATAGCATGGGTTTTGACCAAAAGTGTATGTGAAAGTGATGCCGCTAAACACATACCAGTCGTTATTATTAAGATTGCCAAAACTATAAGGTTCTCTGTATTGGGCATCAGAAAAACTACCATCAATCTCGTCGGTAAACGTATACCTTGCCCCAACTTCTATGGCAAGAATTATTTTATCAAGGAACGTTGTTTTAAACCCTAATGCCATTGGGATGCCATAGGCCCAACTCGATGTGTTTTCTGAAGTTTGAATACCATTCAAAAAATAATAATTATCATGATTGGCGGCACTTATTCCAGTATATAAATAAGGGGTAGATATTTTTTTTCCTGTATGTAAATCGAAATCGAAAAATGTAAATTCTATGCCAGCCGAAATTTCTAAAATCTTATTATTAAAGCTGTAATTTCTTTGAATACGTCTTGGGTCATCCGATTTTCCGTCATTGCCCTCTAAATCAGAATAAATTAGAGATACTCTGTACGAATATCTCGGGCTTCTATTCCATTTATAAATACCTCCAATGGCCAATTGATTGGGGGAAATATAGTTTGTAGCACCAACGTCCCCAATAAAGTTACTGCCTCCTATAAAGCCACCTATTTCGTGGATTTGGGAATAACTAATCTGAACACTTAAAGCACTCATTAAAATTATGGTTAGATACCGCATAAATATTTAAAAGTTTGCAAATATAATAAATAAGATTAGCCTATGACAATTTGTGTCAAATAGTATTAGTCTAAAAACAGTATTTCCTTTAAATTATTGTCTAATTGCGCTTGTCTTCGCCCCAAAGAAGTTTTTTGCGAAGTGTATCTAAAAAGCTTTCATTAAAAAATTCGATCATTTTTATTTTGAAATCGGCTTTTCTAATGGTAATAATAGTGTCATTGTGCAACGTAGCAATTCTTGAATCTAAAGACACTAAATAATGATCTTCCCGACCACTAACTTTTAATTGTATCTCTGTAGAATCGGTAATTATTAATGGCCGCGCACTTAAATTATGAGGTGCAATTGGTGTTAATATAAAACTGTTGGTGTCTGGCGTAATAACCGGGCCACCACACCTTAAAGAGTAACCTGTCGAGCCCGTTGGTGTAGACACAATTAAACCATCACTCCAATATGATGTTAAGTATTCGCTATTTAAATAGGTTTCTACAGTAATCATGGAGGTTGTGTTCTTCCTACTTACAGCAATTTCATTTAATGCAAAATTCAATGATGTAATATCTTTATTGCTTGGAGTGGTTTCAATGGAGAGTAAACTGCGATCAGATATTTTATAATCATTATTTAAAATATTATCGATGGCCGCTTCAATATCATCATTTTGAATAGTGGCTAAAAAACCCAACCGTCCAGTATTAATACCAACAATTGGAATTCCTAAATCCATAACAAAGGTAATAGCCCTTAAAATGGTGCCGTCGCCTCCAATACTTATAAGTAGATCGAAAGAATCATCTAAAGTATCGAAAGTTTTAAATGTTTCAAACGCATCATCAGTACCCTTTTCATGTTGAATTAAATTCAAAAATTCGACTTCTATATAAACATCAACCTCTTTATTATGCAAACAGCCTATTAGAATATTAACCGACGCTTCAGAATTTTTATCATAAGACTGTCCGTAAATTGCAACCTTCATACACTACATGTTTAAGTATTTCTTCAAATAATCCGAACGGTCTTTAAGGCTTTCAATATAACTGTCCTCTTCATGCCCAGAGATTATATTGTAGCTATAACGTCTAAAAGTTTGTATAATATCATTTAATCCGGTGTTGCCTACTTTGAGTGTGATTTGCACGATATCATTTTCAATTTTTGAAACAAAGGCGCCTAAAAGCTTCCCGTCGTTAGACTCTACAATCTGGCTGACTTCGCTAAACGAATAATCGTTAAGCCCTTTTTCAATAATTAAAATACCACCAGCTTCAAAAAAGAAAGGCGTTTTGTTAAACAAACTAATAATATCATTAAGTTCGTAATACCCTAAATAAACATTTCGGCTATTTAATACAGGCATGATATTCGATGAATTTTGTGCAAAAGCCTCTAAAACATCTAACCAAATGGTAGTTTCGCGAACAAAAAAGTTATCCATCACATAGCTATATTCATTTATCTTTTTGTCACTGTCAAAGCAATGCGCATCGGTTTCAGAAATACAGCCCAGATAGACATTGGCATCATTTTTTATGGGAATATGAGAATATGTTAACTGATTAAATAACAACTGCAAGTCCTTTATTTTGCCAGTGTTATTCAAGGGTCTTATATCGTTTATGATGTATTCTGAAAGATTCATTATTGATATTTTAAGGGAATGCAAATTAATCAAAAAATAGTATAATATGCCTGTCCTAACTTTGTATTTTTGTTTTTTAAAAGAGATAAATGACAAAATTAAGTGTAAACATAAATAAGATTGCAACCTTGCGAAATTCCAGAGGAGGCGAAACTCCTAATTTGATTCAGTTTGCAAAGGACATTCAACGTTATGGAGCCGAAGGCG
This sequence comes from uncultured Flavobacteriaceae bacterium, assembly GCA_964195015.1. Lineage (GTDB taxonomy): Bacteria > Bacteroidota > Bacteroidia > Flavobacteriales > Flavobacteriaceae > CAXMOQ01. Next base: position 8,874 of record CAXMOQ010000090.1, read on the forward strand.
TTACAATTCATCCAAGACCCGATGAAAGACACATTCGGTATCAAGATGCTTACGATTTAAAACCAGAAGTTTACACGGAATATAATATAGAAGGGAATCCTATTGCTAAGTTTATCGATTTGGTTTTAGAGATAAAGCCGACACAGGTGACGCTAGTTCCGGATTCGGTTGATGCCATTACCTCAAATGCAGGTTGGGACACCATAAAACATAAAGATTTTTTGGTTGAAGTCGTTAGTGAATTTAAACGGAATAACATCAGGACTTCTATTTTTGTCGATCCTGATTTAACACAAATTGAAGGCGCCAAAGCTACAGGAACCGATCGTATAGAGTTATATACCGAAGCATTTGCACATCAATATAGTTTGGGAAATCAAGAGGCTATAAAACCTTATACAGCCTGCGCCGAATTAGCAAATAAAATTGGACTTGGTATTAATGCAGGTCACGATTTATCGCTTGATAATATCAAGTTTTTTAAGGACAATATACCTGAATTATTAGAAGTATCAATTGGTCATGCGTTAATTTCTGAAAGCTTGCATTTAGGTATCGAGAATGTTATACAAATGTATTTACACAGACTTAAGTGATAATTGTGTTTAATTCGTAAGTCAAAAATCGTAATTCGTAAATGATATTACATGCAACAATTTTAGGGCAAGGACAGCCATTTGTTATACTTCACGGCTTTTTGGGAATGAGCGATAATTGGAAAACGCTTGGACGACAATTTAGCGAACATGGCTTTGAAATGCATTTGGTTGACCAACGCAATCATGGGCGTAGCTTTCATGATGATGCGTTTAACTATGATGTACTTGTCGAAGATTTGAAACACTATTGTGACACATACCAAATTTCAAATATGGTGCTGCTAGGGCATTCCATGGGCGGAAAAACCGCTATGTTATTTGCAACCCAATATCCAGAATTAGTGTCGAAGTTAATTGTTGCCGATATTTCACCTCGGTTTTATCCAATCCATCACGATGCTATTTTAAGTGGCTTAAGTACTTTGAATTTTAATGAATTAAAAAGTAGAGGAGACGCCGATAAAATTTTGGAGCATTTCGTTTCGGACTTTGGCACGCGACAATTCTTACTTAAAAATTTGTACTGGAAAGAAAAGGATGAACTGGCACTCCGTGTTAACCTGGATGTTCTAAAAGCTAATGTTGGCGAAGTTGGTGAGAAATTGCCCATGTATTCAAAGTTTAATGGCGATACTTTGTTTTTGCGTGGTGACCGATCGGAATATATAACCCATCAAGATGAATCATTAATTAAGAATCATTTTCCAAATTCAAATATTGTTACTATTACAAATGCTGGACATTGGTTGCATGCCGAGAATCCGAAAGATTTTTACAGCGAGGTAATTAAGTTTATTAAATAATTTTTTTTACATTTAGCTAAAACTAACTTATACATAAAACTATGAAACTCATTATTAAACTTTTATTAAATGCTTTGGCAGTTGTTTTGCTTTCAAAATTATTATCTGGAGTATCGGTTGATGGTTATACCAC
>CAXMOQ010000091.1:0-7981 GCA_964195015.1 uncultured Flavobacteriaceae bacterium
CTCTTGAAAGAATAAGTTACTACTTTACTGGTGGTTATGTATTCGATTTAAGCGAAAACACAAAATTAAAACCTGCGTTTTTAGTAAAAGGAACAAATGGTGCTCCACTTTCTTATGATATTACTGCCAATTTCCTATTTTATGAGAAGTTTTGGTTGGGAGGAGCATACAGAATTAACGAATCAACTTCCGCTATTGGTGGTATTGTAGATTTTCAAATATCAAGACAGTTACGTATTGGTTATGCCTATGAATATCCGCTATCAGATATTAACAATTATACCAATGGAACTCATGAAATATTACTAATGTATGAGTTTAAGTTTATGAATTCAAAATTAAAGTCACCGAGATATTTCTAATTAAAACTATTACTCATGAAATTAAAAAATTACATATTAGTTTGTATCGTGTTCATGGTGAATTTAACAGCATTTGCCCAATACGGAAAGCAAAAAAAAGCGGACACTTTATTTAATAAGTTTTCCTTTGTAAAAGCTGCTGAAGTTTATCTGAAACTTATAGAGAATGAATATAATGCCGATTATGCTACAAGACGATTAGCAGATTGTTATACCTATTTACGAGACCCTAAAAATGCTGCTAAATATTACAAAAAAGCAGTGGAACAAGAAAACGTTCCAGTAGAGTATTATTATAAATATGCTAATGCTTTAAGAGGCATAGAAGACTATGAAGAATCACGTCTTTTGATGAAACGCTTTAAAGATTCTGGAGGTATTGCAAACACCAACAGGTTTGCAAAAGATGGCGATTTTATTTCTTCTGTCTTTAACGCTAAACAGCAATATTTTTTATCAAAAGTTGACTTCAATTCCAAATTTAGTGATTTTGGTGCTTACGAGCGCGACAACAAAGTATACTTTACCTCCTCTAGAGATGAAGGCGTTTCCGTAAGACGCGTATATGGATGGAATGAACAACCTTTCCTGGATGTATATGTTTTTGATAAGACTGTGAAAGAAAAGAACGATATGACTCACAAGTCCAAAGTACAAGGTGATGTTAACTCTATTTTTCATGACGGCCCTGTAGTTTTGACTAATGATGGTAAAACCATGTATTTTTCACGAAACAACTTCAATGAGAATGTGGAAGGGAAAGATAAAAAAGGCATCACCAACCTCAAAATTTATAGAGCGACGCTAAAAGACAGCACATGGACAGATCTTGAAGATCTTCAATTTAACAGCGACGATTATTCAAATGGGCACGCTGCTATAAATACTGATGGTACCAAGCTATATTTTGCTTCCGATAGACCTGGAGGTCATGGAGGATCGGATATTTATTATGCCGATATTAATACGGATAGCACTTTAGGAGAACCACAAAATTTAGGTGATGTAGTAAATACTGAAGGTAACGAAGTTTTTCCTTTTATAAATAATGAAGGATCTCTATTCTTTTCATCCGATGGCCATTTAGGGCTTGGATTATTAGATGTTTTTGGAACAGTAATGGATGAAAACAACACTATTGTAGATGTTATTAATCTTGGGGTTCCTATCAATTCAAGTACAGACGACTTTTCATTTACCATGAACGCCGACGGTCTTACAGGTTATTTCGCGTCAAACAGAAAAGGTGGTAAAGGCGATGACGATATTTATGCTTATAATAGAGTGCCATTATTAAATGTTGAAGGTGTTGTAAGTGATGCCATTAACAACAAACCTATTCCTAATGCAATCATTACTTTATTTGATGCTAATAATAAGCAAATAGCTTATATGGAAACAGATGAGAATGGATATTATGAAATAAATATTGATAGGGATTCTGACTACAAAATTGTTGGTAGCCAGAAAAAGTATCAAGACGATTCTAAAACATTTACCTCTAAAAACATAGAAACTAAAGTCACTACAATTACAGCCAATTTAGTTTTAAATCCTATAGAGGATGTTGTTATTTTAGCCGAATTAAACACAATCTATTTTGATTTCGACAAGCATAACATCCGTCCTGATGCTGCAATAGAATTAGATAAGATTGTGAATTTAATGCAAAATACGTATCCAGGAATGGTTATTAGAATTGAATCGCATACAGACTCTAGAGGTACATTAACTTATAATGATAAATTATCTATAGATCGCGCAAATTCAACCTATGAATACCTGGTATCGCATGGTGTTGATGTTTCTAGAATTACCGAACATGAAGGTTTTGGTGAAAGACGATTAACCAATGGTTGTGATGGTAGTGTCAACTGTGAAGAAGACAACCATCAGCTTAACAGAAGAACCCAGTTCATTGTCATAAAAATGAAATAATCCTATAAAAATGATTCTTTAAAAGCCGCTGAATAGCGGCTTTTTTATGCTTAAAATTAAACTTTTAGGAGTGTATTAGCTTTTGTTATATTGATGTCCAGATAAAATTATATGTTATCCCTACAAGACATTTTTATAACGGATCAAATGCTGCTGTCACCAACAGTTGGCCCTTACGGACAGTTCCTTAAGAATAAAACATTGGTGATAAATAAAGAACTCTTAATAAAACGCCACATTATAAAAGGCTTGGGACAAAATAGAATTAGTTTTATCGCACACCAACTACGGTTAATGTATTAAAACTAATCATACCATAGGAAACTTAAGTTAGCTTCATGGTTAATACTGCATTAAGTACAAAACAGAGAAACTATAACTAGAACCACACCATAAGGAATATTCTGCTATGGAAGAAAGCAAAAAAAGCTACATAAAGTAGCTTTTTATCCCAAAATTAAATTCAAATAACACTGCTGTTATAATAAAGGCATCTAATTTTTCAAAATGTGAATATATTAATTTGAGAGGCCTTATGCTTACATGAATAACACTACAAAAGTATTATCCTATTTTTTTATAAATATGTTAGTGTAATACCATTTTCCCTCATCATTTTTCTCTGCCGAAATATCAAAATCGGTAAAATTACCTTCTATATTATTTTTATGCCCTTCACTATTTAACCAGGCGTTCACAACTGATTGAGCAGAAGTAAAACCATAGGCCACATTCTCTGAAACAGATTTAGCCGAAACATTATTAATTAAATAATTTTTTCGAGCATAAAAATTGGCATGTGACACTTCGTTGTTATCTACCATATAATCTGTATGATTATAGGCTTGAGATTTAATAGCATCCATATTTTGTAAAGGGTTCAACCCAATACTTAATCGATGATTATTAATAAGTTCTAAAATTTCGATTTCAATGGTCTTTGCTTGTGGCACAACAAAATCTTTACTCATAGCATTAACGTTATCATCTATGCTATCGGTTGAGCAAGAAAACGTTAATAAGGCTAACAATGCCAGGGCAGGCAGTTTAGTTAATAACTTCATAGGTTAAGTAAATTTAGATTTGGTTTAGTAAAAATAGAAGTCTAACCTGAAGTAAATGTTAAGGAAATGTTAAAATCGATGAAAAACATGCTGTTTATCGATTTTAAATGTATATAATCGATGAAATACAATTTTAAGACAATACAATGTGCATTTCAACTGATAAACTAGGGAGATAATCTATTTTTCGTCCAGTTGTAGTCTTTTTCTAAAGTATAAAGGATTCTATCATGAAGTCTATTAGCACGTCCTTGCCAAAATTCAAACGCAATAGGCTTTACAATATAGCCTCCCCAACAGTCCGGTCTGGAAATCTCTTTCCCTTCAAACGCTTTGTCAAGTTCCTGGAGTTTTTGCTCAAGCAGTTCTCTGCCAGGAATAATCTCACTTTGGTTAGAAACAATAGCACCCAATTGGCTACCTCTTGGTCGCGATTCAAAATAACCGTCGCTTAAGTTTTCTGGGATTTTTTCAGCTTTACCTTTAATAATAATTTGGCGCTCTGCACCATGCCAAAAAAAGGATAAACAAACATTAGGATTGGCAGTAATCGCTTTTCCTTTTTCACTATTATAATTTGTATAGAATATAAAACCCTCATAGGTGTATTTTTTAAGTAGCACTACTCTACTCTTTGGAAAACCATCATGCCCGATGGTAGCAACGGTCATGGCATTGGTTTCATCTTCAGGAAAATATTTATCAACCTCAAAGAACCATTTCTGAAACAGTTCCATAGGATTCTCGGGCGCATCCTTTAATAAAAGTTCGCGCTTTTCATAAGATTTCCTATAATTGCCTAAATCTTTTTCCATGTTTCAATATGCAATTTACAAGATTTTGAATATAGGTACGCAGAATTTTTACTATCTTTTTACATTATAAACAGCTTAATATGAAATTTACGTGTTCGGTTGAAATAAATCGGCCAAAAGCTTATGTAGCAGAAATATTTTCTGATTCTAGTTTGCTGAAACATTTCCAAGATGGCTTTAAGGAAAAGGAACATTTAGGTGGTGATCCTGGAGAGGCAGGTGCGAAATCTAAAATGATCTATGAAAAACTGGAATTAATTGAAACCATTATAAGAAATGATTTACCTGACGAATTCATAGCACTATACGAACACAAACACATGACCAATACCATGAAAGTAAATTTTGAATCGTTAAGTGAAAATGTAACTTGTTATACCTCGGAAATTGAATACACTAAATTTAATGGTTTGATGATTAAGTTTATTGCTAAACTATTCCCAAGCATGTTCAAAAAACAAGTGCTAAAATGGATGAACCAATTTAAAATCTATGTAGAACATCATTAAAACTCAAAGGTTTTTCCATCTTCAGCCAATTCTACATTTTCAAAAATTGGTTTGGCTTCTGTTTTAAAATCAATTATGTTGTCATAGCGCGTTGAGTAGTGCCCAAGAATTAAAGTACCTACATTAGATTGGGCTGCAATACTAGCCGCTTGTTTCGCCGTACTGTGTTTTGTAGGTGCTGCGAGTTTTTCGTGTTTCTCCAAAAATGTTGATTCATGGTATAAAACATCAGCCTCCTTAATAATAGGAACTACGGCTTCATTATAGGAGGTATCGCTGCAAAAAGCATAACTTTTAGGTTTTAACGGTGGCTTGGTTACCAAATCATTTTTAATAAGCAAACCGTCTTCATTAAAAACATCGGCACCTTGTTGGAGTTTTCTATAATAGGCTTGATTAATATTTGCTTTTAATACAGCACTCATATTAAGTTTGCGTTCGCCTTCTTTCTCTTTAAATAAAAAACCATTTGTGTAAATGCGATGATCTAATGGAATGGTATAGACTTCAACACTAGCATCTTCAAATATCAGTTCAGGGTTTTTAGACTTTAACTCATGAAATATGAGTTTATAATTTGTCCAGGAGTCTGCTAATTTCATTTGAAGCGTTATCACCTCTTTTAATCCTTTAGGTGCATGAATATGTAAATCGGTTTCTCTGGTTAATAATCTGAATGTAGAAATTAAACCAACCAAACCAAAATAATGATCCCCGTGAAGATGCGAAATAAAGATGTGTTTTATCCTGTTGAACTTTATTTTGTGTCGTCGCAATTGCACTTGCGTTCCCTCGCCACAATCAATAAGGAAGATATGGTTTTTTACCTCGAATACCTGCGCCGTTGGATTTGTGTTTACCCTTGGCGTGGCACTATAACAGCCTAAAATAGTTAATTTCATGTGTGTTGTGTAGTTACAAGCGTTTGTTGTTATGATGTATGTAGTGGATAAACAATTAATCACCTTAACGACAAACATCTTTACATCTTAAAAATCTAAATCGCGTTCAATTTCTTCCATATCTATAATGTCATAAGCTTCTTGTAAGGTTGGAACGATAACAAGTTCTTCCGGAATGTCATCAAGATTAATTTTATCAGTTACTAAAACAAATGAATGTTTTTTGCTTCTGTGCTGATTTGAAATTTGCAGAAATTCAACAACATCCTGCGTCCTTAATTGCTTTAAACTGGTAAGGCTTACAATAATGTTATCATGTTTATATCTGGAATAAACAATATTCAACTTTTTAACAAGCTCTACAACAGACACTTTTTCTTGCGTAATAATGGTAATATTCCCGTCTTGATCAAAAATCATGATTACTGTTTTATTTTAGACGCCAATAGATAAATAACAGACATTCTTATAGCCACACCGTTTTGAACCTGATCTAAAATAATGGCCTGCTTTGAATCTGCTACGTCACTGGTGATTTCTACACCTCTATTGATTGGGCCTGGATGCATAATGGTTATCTCCTTGTCCAAATTATCTAACAAGTCTTTATTGACACCATATTGCTGCGTATATTCTCTGGTAGATGGGAAATAACTAATATCCATACGTTCGTTTTGAACTCGTAACATATTTGCAACATCACACCAATTTAAAGCTTTTTTTAGATTGGTTTCAACTTTAACACCAAGTTTATCAATATATTTTGGGATCAAGGTTTTTGGCCCACAAACCATAACATTCGCTCCTTGAAGCTGGAGTGCGAAAATATTTGATAGTGCTACCCGACTGTGCAATATATCTCCAACAATAACCACGTTTTTACCTTTTACTTCTCCCAAACGCTCTCGTATAGAATACGAATCTAAAAGGGCTTGTGTTGGATGTTCGTGCGCACCATCTCCAGCGTTTATGATACTCGCGTCAACATGTTTAGACAAAAACACGCCTGCTCCTGGATTAGGATGTCGCATCACCACCATATCAACTTTCATTGATAGTATATTATTTACGGTATCGATTAGGGTTTCCCCTTTTTTAACCGATGATTGGGAAGCAGAAAAATTAATAATATCGGCCGACAATCGTTTTTCAGCGAGTTCAAAAGAGAGTTTTGTTCTGGTAGAATTTTCAAAAAACAGATTTGCAATAGTGATATCTCGAAGTGAAGGTACTTTTTTGATAGGTCTATTAATCACTTCTTTAAAATGATCGGCTGTTTCAAAGATTAATTGTATATCCTGTTTATTAAGATATTTAATCCCTAATAAGTGATTTACACTTAATTCGCTCATATTCTTTTAGTCTTCAGTTTGCAGTATTCAGTATTCAGTTGCCAGTTATTTATATTAATTTTCTTGATTTAATTTAAATTCAAGCTCTGAAACAATTTTATCATTCTTTGTGAATTCTAAATAAACATCTGCATTATTCAGAAACTCAAATTCATTTAAAATTGGCTTTATAGCTTTAAATAAAGCTTCAGCATTTCTTCCATAGGCAAAGAATCTTCCATCAGTATCATCCATATTCACTTCATGACCATCGTAATAACCAATATCTTCAGGTATATTCTCGAATAGTTTCGTATCAACTTTATGAATTTCATCTAACCCATTAAATTTTCCAAAACTAATAATTACACTATCCAGTACATCCGGCCTTTCAAAATTTAGATTATCAAACTCTTCTAAAGTCATTTTTAATTATTCATTCTTAATTATTAATTAAGTAAACAACGTCCTTGCCTTCATTTTCCTGCCAATGCACCATGACTTTTTCTTTATTAATGGTATCTACTTGACGACCTCTATAATCCGGTTGTATTGGCAAATGCCTGCTAAAACGCCTGTCAATAAGTGTTAAAAGTTCTATTTCATTAGGTCTACCAAACGATTGTATGGCCGTTAATGCAGCACGAATACTACGCCCTGTATATAATACATCATCAATAAACACAACGTTTTTATTCTCGACTATAAAATTAATTTCGGTGGTGTTTGCTTCGAGTGTTTTTTCACCGCGGCGGAAATCGTCACGGTAAAATGTAATGTCTAAATGTCCTAACTGTACATTCTTAATCTTATAGTCCTCTTTTAGCATTTGTGCCAAACGATTAGCCAAGTACTTGCCACGTGGTTGCAGACCAATTAAAACGGTATCTGAAAAGTTGTTGTGTTTTTCAATAAGTTGACAAGCCAATCGATGAAGAATGATGTTTACCTCTTTTGCATTAAGTAACACTTTTTGACTCATAAATTATCCAAACGTATTTGGAGTACAAAGGTAATGCAAAAATTTAAAAGTTGAAGCGATTATTTAAAATCTAATTTT
>CAXMOQ010000091.1:7991-10293 GCA_964195015.1 uncultured Flavobacteriaceae bacterium
ATAATTAGAGTACAAAAAAGCCCTCTATTTCTAGAAGGCTTTTAAAATAATATTAAGTAAAAAGAATGGTTTATCCCTTTCCTGTCATTTTATCCTTAAGTGCTTGTAGGGCTTCGTTAGCATCACCAAGTGTTGGTTTTGCCTCTGCTGCTGCACTAGCTGCCTTTTTAACAGCGGCTTTTACATTAGCAGCTTCTTCAGCTTTAAAAATTGCTGTATGAGACGCTACAACACGTTTAAACTCTTTGTTAAATTCAATGATTTTGAATTCAACAGTTTCTCCTTTTTTAAGTTTCTTTCCATCTTCTTTTTCAAGATGACGAGAAGGTACAAAAGCAACGATATCTTCGTTAAATGTTACCGTAGCACCTTTATCAACGATTTCAGTGATTTCTGAAGTATGTACTGTATCTAATGCAAATTCAGTTTCATATTTATCCCAAGGGTTTTCAGTAGTTTGTTTGTGTCCTAAACTTAATTTACGACCTTCTACATCTAACTCTAATACAACAACATCTAACTTATCACCTACTGCACAGAACTCACTAGGATGCTTGATCTTTTTAGTCCAAGATAAATCCGATATATAAATTAAGCCATCAATACCCTCTTCTAATTCAACAAAAACACCAAAGTTTGTAAAGTTACGTACAATACCAGTGTGTTTAGATCCTAGAGGATATTTCTTTGTAATATCTGTCCATGGATCTGGTGTTAATTGCTTAATACCAAGAGACATTTTACGATCTTCTCTATCTAAAGTTAATATAACAGCATCTACTTCGTCACCAACACTAACAAAATCTTGAGCAGAACGTAAATGGGTGGACCAAGACATTTCTGAAACGTGAATTAAACCTTCAACGCCATCAACTACTTCAATGAAGGCACCGTAATCTGCAATGACCACAACTTTACCTTTTACTTTGTCCCCTATTTTTACATCTTCACCAAGAGCTTCCCAAGGATGTTTGCTCAATTGTTTTAAACCTAATTGGATTCTTGATTTATTTTCGTCAAAATCAAGGATTACAACGTTAAGTTTTTCGTCCAGTTCTACGATTTCGTTTGGATGATTAATTCTAGACCAAGAAAGGTCTGTGATATGAATTAAGCCATCAACACCACCAAGATCAATAAACACTCCGTAAGAAGTTATGTTTTTAACAATACCTTCCAATACTTGACCTTTTTCTAACTGACCAATGATTTCTTTCTTTTGCTCTTCAATATCAGCTTCAATTAAAGCTTTGTGAGATACAACGACGTTTTTGAAATCATGATTGATTTTTACAACCTTGAATTCCATTGTTTTATTTACGTATTGATCATAATCTCTAATTGGTTTAACATCAATTTGAGAACCCGGTAAGAATGCTTCGATACCGAAAACATCTACAATCATACCACCTTTAGTACGACATTTAATAAAACCATTAACGATTTCGCCAGTATCATGCGCTGCATTAACACGATCCCATGCTTTAATAACACGAGCTTTTCTGTGAGATAGTACGAGTTGACCCGTTGCGTCTTCACGAACATCGATTAAGACTTCTACTTTGTCTCCTACTTTTAAGTCTGGATTGTAACGAAATTCGTTTAAAGATATAACACCTTCTGATTTTGCATTGATGTCGATAATGGCATCACGGTCAGATAAATGTACAACGACACCATCTACAACTTCATCATTTAAAGTGTCAACGAAATTTTCGGCTACTAATTTTTCAAATTCCTTTAATTGTGAATCTTCAACCTCATCAATACCTTCTTGGTAATTGTGCCAGTTAAAGTCTTTTAAGAATTTTTCGGGATTTGCTTGAGCTTCAGATACTACTGGAGTTTTTGAGCTTTCTTGAGTTTCAGAAGCTATTGGAGCTTCTACTGTTGTTGCTTCAGTTGCTTCAACTTTAGCTTGTTTTGCTTTTTCAGCCATTGCTGATTACTATTTGTATTCTGTCTGTTTTTGGAAGATTTTAAAGCGATTAACACACAGAAGCGTTATAATTATTTTTGTTTAATTCCTTTTATCTTTCCAAAGATTCGCTAAAAGGAGTGCAAAAATAATACTTTTAGGAACAATTGCCTAGTGATATTACGCTAAAAATTAAAATTTTACTTGTGATCTTGCAATGTTGTGGTAACACGTTGGAGTATTTTATTGAATTGACTATCTAAAGAAAGCTTTGAGTTATCGATCTCTATGGCATCTTGCGCCTTAATTAATGGGGAATCGTTCCTGGTAGAATCCATTAAATCTCTAGATTTTACATTTTCCAGTACGGCTTCAAAACTAATA
>CAXMOQ010000092.1:0-243 GCA_964195015.1 uncultured Flavobacteriaceae bacterium
AAATTTAATGAAGTATAATGGCTTTGAAATAAGCGAACCTATGGTATTTGGTATTGGCTCTGGTTTGTTATTTTGTTATATCCCTTTTTTAAAAATAAACCATGCTCCAGCATTTGCGTATAGAGTCATGCCTGGTCAAATTTTTAAGCGATTTGCTAAACGTGTCGGGATAAAAATCAAGAAAGAAAAATTTAAGAATCCGCAACAAGCAAAAATACGTTTAGACGAAAATTTAAAAAACAA
>CAXMOQ010000092.1:265-10266 GCA_964195015.1 uncultured Flavobacteriaceae bacterium
GGCTTACAAGTAGGCGTTTATAATCTGGTCTATTTCCCAGATGAATACCGCTTTCATTTTAATGCACATAATTTGATTGTGTATGGTAAAAACAATGATACGTATTTAATAAGCGATCCTGTTATGGAAAGCGTTACAACACTAACCGAAAAGGAGTTGGAGAAAGTCCGTTTTGCAAAAGGTGCTTTTGCGCCAAAGGGACACATGTATTATCCCATTGATTTTCCTCAAACTTTAGATTTAAAAAACGCTATTATAAAAGGCATTAAAAATACATGCAGAGATATGTTAGCACCTGTTCCCATTGTAGGTGTTAAAGGCATAAGAGTTACGGCAAAATTAATTCGTAAATGGCCGAAAAAAAAGGGTGTTAAAGTTGCTAATCATTATTTAGGACAAATTGTGAGAATGCAAGAAGAAATAGGAACTGGTGGTGGCGGATTTAGATATATATATGCGGCATTTTTGCAAGAAGCTAGTAAAATATTAAACAACCAGACATTAGAAGAGCTATCAAAAGAAATGACTCTAATTGGAGATTTATGGCGAGACTTTGCTTTAGATGCATCACGAATTTATAAAAACAGAAGTGCTAAAGTCGATGCTTATAACAACGTGGCTATCCAACTTGAAATTATTGCCGATAAAGAAGAAGCATTCTTTAAAAAATTAAGAAAAACCGTTTAATACCATTAATGATACGCATTCAAAACCTATCCAAAAAATATAAAGATACCGATTTTTTTTCGGTATCTAATTTAGATTTGGAAATTTCCGAGGGCGAAATTTTTGGTTTGCTAGGACCAAACGGTGCCGGGAAAACTACATTAATTTCTTTGTTGTGTGCGCTCATAAAGCCAACATCTGGAGCCTTCACCATTAATGGATTAACCTACATGCAAAATAAAAACCAGTTAAAACAATTAATTGGAATTGTGCCTCAAGAATACGCCTTGTATCCAAGCTTAACAGCTTTTGAAAACTTAATGTATTTTGGAAGTATGTATGGTTTAAAAGGGAAAACCTTGAAAGCTAAAGTCAATCAAGATTTAGCAACATTAGGCTTATCCCAATTTTCAAACAAAAAAGTAGAGACGTTTTCAGGCGGCATGAAACGCCGTGTGAATTTAATTGCAAGCATCTTACACAGTCCCAAAGTATTGTTTTTAGATGAGCCGACGGTAGGTGTAGACGTGCAATCTAAAAACGTCATTATAAAATATTTACAAACGCTAAATAAAAATGGAACGACTATTATTTATACGTCGCACCATTTAAATGAAGCCGAAGAATTTTGTACGAAAGTTGCTATCATCGACCACGGGAAAATAATAACACAGGGAAAACCAAAAGAATTAATTCACAATCAAGAACATGCCAATAATCTTGAAGATGTGTTTATAATGCTAACAGGAAAAGAATTAAGAGACCATGCATAAATTAATGGCTTCAACATATAAAGAATTTTTATTGCTCACGCGTGATATAGGCGGTATCGCCATTCTATTTGTGATGCCATTAGTTTTAATAATAACCATAACCATAATTCAAGACGGTACTTTTAAAACGGTAAGTGATATGAAGATTCCAATTTTGTTAGTCGATAATGATAAGGGCGTCATCTCAAAATCAATAACAGATGAATTAGAGGCATCCAATGCGTTTGAAGTCCTTCAAAAAAATAATGAAGAAGATGCTAAAACCCTTGTTTTTAAAGGCGATTATCAATTGGCGATTATTATTCCTGAAAACCTTTCATCCGATTTAGAAAAAAAAGTCAATCAGAATGTAGAGGAGATTCTGGCGGAATTTGGTTACGAAGAAGATTCAATTCCTTTAGCTAAAGAACACATTGCAAACAAAGAAGTGAAACTATATTTTGATCCGGCGACACAGCAATCCTTTAAAAACTCTGTAAAAAACGGGATCGATAAAATGATTTCCAAAATAGAAACACAATCCGTTTATAAAGCATTTCAAGAGCAGGTGAGCGATGACCCTTCCGAAGAGGTTTTTAATACCGATAATTTCATTAGTTTTAAAGAAATCACACCAAATAACAATGAAAACATCCTCCCAAACTCTGTACAGCACAATGTGCCGGCATGGACACTTTTTGCAATTTTCTTTATCATCGTGCCATTATCAATCAATATTGTAAAAGAAAAAACCCAAGGTACATTTGTGCGTTTAAGAACAAATCCTGTCCATTACGCCACGGTATTAGGAGGTAAAACACTGGTGTATTTGGCTGTATGTCTAATTCAGTTTGTATTGATGCTGTTAATTGGTGTGTACCTGTTTCCAAAAATGGGACTGCCTACATTAGACGTTTCCGGAAGACTATTCCTTTTGTTTATAGTGGCAATATTTTCGGGATTAGCCGCAATAGGATTGGGATTATTACTAGGAACATTAGCAAAAACCCAGGAGCAATCGGCTCCTTTTGGAGCAACCTTTGTCGTTATTTTAGCCGCATTAGGTGGTGTTTGGGTGCCTGTTTTTATCATGCCAAAATTCATGCAAGTACTCTCTAATATATCACCCATGAATTGGGGCTTAAATGCTTTTTACGATGTATTTTTACGGCAAGCAGGATTTAAAGAAATTATTCCTGAAATAACATTATTGTTTTTGTTTTTTATCATCACGACCCTAATTTCAATAGTTTATAATGAAAAGAAAAATGCAGTCTAATTCAGCTAAAGAAATAAGCTATATCTACCAAGTAAGAGTTCGTTTTGTAGAAACCGATCCATTAGGCATTGTTTGGCACGGCAATTATATTCAATATTTTGAAGATGGCAGAGAAGCTTTTGGAAGGCATCATGGGATTTCCTATTTAGATCAAAAAGAGAATGGTTATGCAACACCTATTGTAAAGTCTAGCAGCGAGCACAAACTCCCTTTGTATTATGGCGATATCGTAACCATAAAAACAATTTATGTGGATAGTCTTGCCGCAAAAATGATATTTAGGTATGAGATTTACAATCAAAAAGATCAATTAGTATGTACAGGGCAAACAACACAGGTTTTTGTTAAAACACACGGAGGCCTATCGTTGCACATCCCTGATTTCTTTATAAAATGGAAACAAAAAGAAGGCTTAATAAAATAGGTTAAATGAGAGACGTTTACATAACACATCATCATATCATGTCGCCTTTAGGCTTTAATAGCGCATCCAATTTTGAAAAATTGAAATCCCAAAAATCAGGGATTCAAAAATTTAAAAGGGACAACGGCGATTCCTTTTATACTGCGATAGTTGATAAAGAAAAAGTAGATGCCGCTTTTTCTAAAATAGGAGACGTTAATTTATATACACCTTTAGAAAAAATGATGCTGCTTTCAGTTCAAAACATCCTGAAAGAATCAAAGCTAACCATCACAGATAAAACGGGATTGATCATTGCTACAACTAAAGGAAACGTCGATGTATTATCGCCTACATCAAAATTTTACAAATTAAAAAATAGAGCTTATTTATCAGAATTAGGGAAGCAAATTCAAGGCTTTTTTGAATTTAAAAACGATGCCATTGTACTCTCAAATGCTTGTGTTTCCGGAGCTTTAGCACTTGCCGTAGCCAAACGTTTAATCCAATCTCAAATGTATGATGACGTTGTTGTTGTTGGTGGCGATTTGGTTAGCGAGTTTATTTTATCTGGGTTTACATCATTTCAAGCCATTAGTGATCAGCCTTGTAAACCTTTTTCTAAAAACCGAACAGGAATCACGATTGGAGAAGCTGTAGCGAGTGCATTAGTAACTTCAAATAAACAAAAGCATGCCGTGCAAATTATTGGCGCTGCGTCTTGTAATGATGCCAACCATATTTCCGGACCATCCCGTACAGGTGAAGGGTTATATTTAAGTGTAACATCGGCATTAAAAGAAGCCAATGTTTCAGAAAACGACATCGACTATATTTCGGCGCATGGTACCGCAACCGACTATAACGACGAAATGGAATCAGTGGCTTTTAGTCGATTAAATATGTTGGATATTCCATTAAATAGTTTAAAAGGCTATTATGGTCACACATTAGGTGCCTCAGGGTTGTTGGAATCTCTTATCGGGATAGAATCTCTGTATCAAAACACCTTAATCGCCTCTTTAGGATGCGACACATTAGGCGTTTCAAAACCAATCAATGTGATTACAAAAACCCAACAAAAAGAACTAAATATATTTTTAAAAACAGCATCCGGTTTTGGAGGCTGTAACACGGCAATCCTTTTTAAAAAAGTAAGCTGATAAATATATAAATAGAATAAATTCAGGATAGAATGTTTAATGCTAAAATAAGTATGTCAAAAAAACCATTAAAAGCTATTGAGGCTTTACAAGAAGCGCAAAAAATTGCATTTGCCCCATTTATATTTCAAACCACAGTTGCTCTTAGAAAACTTGGTATTTTCGATTTCATCTTCGATAACAGAACTGAAGGTGGCGTAACGATTAATGAAATTTCAAAGGCATTATCCATTAGTGAATACGGTATTGGCGTGTTATTGGAAATAGCCGAAAGTTCTGATATAGTAAGTAAAAATGAAGCCGAAAAATTTGAGCTCACCAAAATTGGTTATTTTCTAAATTATAATAAGACTGCCGATGTAAACATAAATTTCACAAATGAAGTGTGCTATAAAGGTCTATTTCATTTAACCGAAGCTATAAAAACCGGCAAACCCGAAGGCTTAAAAGAATTAGGCCAATGGGACACTGTTTACGAAGGCTTATCACAACTAACGCCTGAAGTACAAAAGGCTTGGTTTGAATTTGATCATCATTATTCTGACGATATCTTCGAGGAAGCACTAAAATTAGTCTTAACTACCAATCCAAAAATAATCTATGACATTGGTGGAAATACTGGGAAATTTGCCATTCAGTGCTGTATCCACGATCAGGATGTTTCAGTAAAGATTATCGATTTACCCGGGCAGCTCAAAAAAGCCCTTGCCAATGTAAAAAGCAGAGGGTTTGAAAATCGTGTTTCTGGACAAGAAATAGATTGGTTGTCCGAAAACCCGAAAATTCCAACAGGCGCCGATATTATTTGGATGAGCCAATTTTTAGATTGTTTTTCTGAAGGCGAAATTGTAAAAATCCTAAATACCTGCGTTCAATCTATGGATTATGATACAGAAATACGTATTACGGAGACTTTTACAGACCGTCAAAAGTTTGACAATGCCAAGTTTATATTAGAAGCCACTTCAATTTACTTTACCGTTATGGCCAATGGCAACAGTAAAATGTATAGTTCTAAAGTCATGGCGCGATTAATTGAAAAAGCTGGTCTAAAAATTGAAGAAGACATCAGCCTAGGAGAGTATCATACCATGTTAGTTTGCAAAAAAAAGTAAACACTATTGGGTAAAAAATTATACATACAGCACTATTGTAAAATTAAAGACAACAAAATAACTTTAAATGGCTCCCTTGTTTTTGAAGATGTTTCAACAGAGCCAAAATCTTTTTTTAAAAACACTTACAAAAGTTTAGACATAAAATATCCGAAGTTTTTTAAAATGGATAACTTAAGTAAACTTGCGTTTTTAGCAACCGAGATTATTTTAAAAGAAGCAGATTCAGACACTAAAAATATGGCAATTATATTTTCAAATAAGGCATCCAGTTTAGATACCGACAGGAAATATCAAGATTCCATAAACGACCGAGAAAATTATTTCCCAAGTCCTGCTGTTTTTGTTTATACATTACCTAATATTGGGATTGGCGAAATAAGTATCAAGCACCAAATAAAAAGTGAAAATGCGTTTTTTGTTTTTGATAAATACAATTCACGTTTTCATCACACTTATGAAACGAGCTTAATTCAAAACAAAAAAAGTGACAGCGTTTTGGCAGGTTGGGTAAATTTTGATGAAAGTACTTACGAAGCTTTTATATATTTGGTGTCTGAAAAAGGGAATATTGAACATACCGAGGAAAATTTAATGAAATTATATAAAGATTAAACATGGAGAATTTAAAATTAGAATTGAAGGAAAAAATTATTGAAAATCTGAATTTAGAAGATATTGCAGTTGGCGTAATCGATGATAATGATGCGCTTTTTGGAGATGGTTTAGGATTGGATTCTATTGATGCTTTAGAACTTATTGTGATGCTAGATAAAGACTACGGAATCAAATTAACAGACCCAAAAGAAGGGAAGAAAATATTTGAATCTATCGAAATCATGGCAAAATACATTGCTGAAAACAGGAAGAAATAACAAGTTTCTGGGAAGCATGAATAAAAAATGAGCAAAGGCGTCGCTATAACAGGCATGGGAATTATTTCTGCCATTGGAAACAATGTAGCCGAAAATTATGACGCGCTCATTAAAAGCAAGAAAGGAATTTTCAGAATTTCCAAAATCAACACCATTCATAAAGACGCTATTATGGTTGGTGAAATATCACCTTCCAATCAGGAATTAGAACAGCAACTTGGATTAACGGCAGAAAATAATTATTCAAGAACAGCACTTTTAGGTGTTATCGCCGCAAAACAAGCTGTAAAAGACGCCAATATTTCCGATATTAAGGCTTACAAAACAGGGTTAATCTCGGCAACGAGTGTTGGTGGTATGGATATGACCGAACAGTATTTTTATGACTACGAGGAAAATAAATCCGCACGAAAATATATTGAAAGCCATCACGCAGGAGATTCTACTCAAAAAATAGCAGAGCAACTGGGCATTGAACAAAGCTTCGTTACCACAATAAGTACGGCGTGTTCATCGGCAGCAAATGCAATTATGCTTGGTGCAAGATTAATAAAATCGGGGAAATTGGATCGCGTAATCGTTGGCGGATCGGATTGTTTATCAAAGTTTACCATTAACGGTTTTAAAACCCTAATGATTTTATCAGACACATACAATACACCTTTTGACGACCATAGAAAAGGTCTAAATTTAGGTGAAGCTGCTGCTTATTTAGTATTAGAGTCTGATCACGTTGTTCAAGCCGAAAACAAAAACGTATTGGCATACCTAAAAGGCTATGGTAATGCCAATGATGCCTTCCATCAAACAGCATCTTCCGAAAATGGCGATGGCGCTACTTTAGCCATGCAACAGGCTTTAAAGGTTGGTGGTTTGTCTCCAAAAAATATCGATTATATCAATGTGCATGGTACCGCAACAGGTAATAACGATTTATCTGAAGGACGTGCCATACTAAGAGTATTTAAAGAAAATGTTCCGGAATTTAGCTCTACAAAAGCCTATACTGGGCACACTTTAGCCGCTGCCGGAGCCATTGAAGCAATTTATGCTGTGTTAGCACTTAAGCATAATATAATATATCCCAATTTGAATTTTAAAACCCAGATGAAAGAATTTGCCTTAACACCGCAAACCAAACTCAAAGAAAAAGAATTGCATCATGTACTCTCTAATTCTCTAGGTTTTGGAGGAAATTGTTCAACCCTTATTTTTTCTAAAGAACAATAATGAGGCCTGTTTACATAAATAGCGTTGGTTCAATTTCTGCTCAAAAAACATTTGATAATTCAGCGTTTTTAGAAGATGTTATAGTCTTTAATGATAACGTTATTTTCGCGGCAGATCCTAACTACAAAGAATTTATTCCGCCTGCTGCCGCACGTAGAATGGCTAAAGGTATTAAAATGGGTGTCGTCGCTTCAAAAATTGCCATGCGTGAAGCAAATCTAGAACATGTTGATGCCATTATCACAGGTACAGGCATGGGTTGTCTGAGAGATTCAGAAAAGTTTTTAAGTGCTATTATCGATAATGACGAGCAGTATCTTACACCTACGGCCTTTATACAATCTACCCATAATACGGTTGGCGGACAAATAGCTTTAGGCATAAAGTGTAATGGGTATAATTTTACGTATGTGCATGCAAGCATATCCTTCGAATCAGCTTTGTTGGACGCTAAATTGATGCTCGAAAATAATGAAGCATCAAACATTTTAATTGGTGGCGTAGATGAATTAGGGCCACTAACAACCGAAATGCATAAGTTGGTTGGTCATGTTAAAGACGAAGCACATGTATCTGACGGTGTTTTAAAGTCAAAATCAACAGGTGCGGTTTTGGGCGAAGGCGCAAACTTTTTCGTATTGTCCAACACAAAGCAAAACCGCAGTTATGCTGAAGTTCTTGCTCTAAACACATACAATACTTTGGAAAAAGGAAACGTCTCTAAAATGGTCGAGGCATTTTTAAAGGAGAATCATTTAAACATTTCGGACATTGACATCGTGATTTTAGGAAACAATGGCGATGTTGCATTTGATACTTATTACAATGAATTAAGTAACGATATTTTTTGCGAAACCCAACTGGCATATTATAAACATTTGTGTGGCGAATTTAATACAGCATCATCATTTGGAGTTTGGTTGGCTTCAAAAATATTAAAGACTCAAAAACTCCCGGAAGCAGTTAAATTAAACAATATAAAAATCTCAAATTTTAAGACTATTTTGTTGTACAATCAATATCGAGGAGAAAATCATAGCTTCACTTTATTAGGTAAATGTTAAGTTTTAAAACCGTAAATAGTTTAGCTTTGGGCATGTTACTTTGCTTATTATTAGCAAATTACTTCGTTAATATCTCACTATGGTTTTATGTATGCTTGGCAGCCGTTTGGTTCATATTTACAGTGATAGGTTCTTTTCATATAAGGTGGGATTATCATCTTAAGTCGCTTAATTCAAATAAGGCTATAAAAGAAAATCGGGTCGCTATTACCTTTGATGATGGACCTCATCCAGAATTTACGCCCATGGTTTTAAGCTTACTAAAAGAGTATCATACCAAAGCGACTTTCTTTTGTATTGGTAAGCATGTAGAACAATATCCCGAGTTATTTAAGAGCATTATCGAACAAGGACATACCGTTGGAAATCATACCTATTCGCATTCAAATGCCTTTGGTTTTTTTAAGACCAAAAAGGTTGTTGAAGAGCTTCAACAAACAAATGCAATCGTAAAAAATGTAACAGGTTTAAACATGAGTTTATACAGACCCGCTTTTGGCGTTACAAATCCAAGAATAAGAAAGGCGTTAAAAATTACAGGGTTACAATCTATAGGCTGGAATGTGCGATCATTAGATACTACATCACGATCTTCAGAAACTGTCTTGAATAGAATTACAAAAAACCTATCTAAAGGTGATGTTATTTTGTTGCATGACTCAAGTTTAAAAACCGTCACAATCTTGGAACAATTATTGTTATTTTTGAAACAACAAAACCTAGAATCGGTTAGCATAGATTCACTGTTTAAAATAAAAGCTTATGCGTAATGTTATTTATTTGTTTCTCCTTGTTATTGCGGTAGGAAATGCACAAACCAAAATGACCACTGCCGAAGCTAATATTCTAAAGGCAAAAGTAAAATCGCAAGCTGCTTCAACCAAAACTATTTTAAGCGATTTTACACAATATAAACATCTGGACTTTTTATCAAACGACATTGAAACCTCTGGAAAGCTTGCCTTTAAAACACCCAATTTGGTTAAATGGGAATATCTAATTCCTTTTAAGTACGCGATTATTTTTAAGGACGAAAAACTTTATATA
Source organism: uncultured Flavobacteriaceae bacterium (assembly GCA_964195015.1). GTDB lineage: Bacteria > Bacteroidota > Bacteroidia > Flavobacteriales > Flavobacteriaceae > CAXMOQ01. The sequence goes on from CAXMOQ010000092.1 coordinate 9,860, forward strand.
AATGATGAAGGCAATAAAAGTGATGTAGATATTAGCGGGAGCAAACAGTTTAAACAGCTTAATAATCTTATTATTAAGAGTATAAAAGGAGACCTGTTTGACGATGTCGAGTTTACAATAGCCTATTTTAAAAAAGATGCCAATAGCGAAGTTCGATTTAATCCGAAAAACGAAAAGTTCGCAAAATTTATTAAATCATTTTATATTACATTTAGTCAAGAAGGCAAAGTCATTGAGGTAAAAATGATTGAACCTTCTGAAGATTATACCAGAATTTTATTTCATAATAGAATAGTAAACAACCCACTGCCCGATGCGATATTTGCTCATTAGTATTAGTTTACTATGCCTTGGTTGTGGCTCATATTCTAAAATAAACAACTTACAAAAAGCGGAAGTTTCAACCC
>CAXMOQ010000093.1:0-10203 GCA_964195015.1 uncultured Flavobacteriaceae bacterium
GATTAATAGCGAACAGCATCCCGCTTATAGCTGGACAGGTGTGACAAATAAAAAACAATAGATATAAACACATGAAATTTCTAACTGTATTCTTACTCGCTATAAGTATCAATACCATATCCATAGATATAAATGTGGTTAGGGATGCCTTTAAAGAAGCCGCTCAAGATAAAACCAAAGCAACCGCATTTTATGAGTTGTTGGTAACCGTAACCAAAGAAGATCCGGTGCCTTTAGTGGCATACAAAGGGGCATCTATTGCTTTACATGCAAAGCAATCAAAAAAAGTTAAGGACAAAAAAAAATTGTTTCTGGAAGGTGTTTCATACATTGAATTTGCTATTAAAAAAGAACCCGATGCCATTGAACCGCGCTTTGTTCGTTTAACTATTCAGGAAAACACACCAAAATTATTAAAGTATAAAAGGAATATAGAAGAAGATAAAACTTTTATTTTTGAACAGTTTAAAAACATCAAGTCTTCTAACTTAAAGCATCATATTAAAAGCTATATTTTACAGTCAAAAGCTTTTAGTGATGAAGAAAAAGAAGTAATTTTACGCTCATAAATTGATAATGTTTCAATTGAGTGACTACTGAACTAATCAAACAAAAAATTACCGATTTAAAGCTATGTGTGTTAATCCCAACATACAACAACGAGCGTACACTAAATCGTGTTATTGATGGTGTTTTAAAGTACACAGACCATATCATCGTGGTCAACGATGGTGCTACTGATGGCAGCGAAACCATTCTAAAAACGTATCCAAATATTCAACAAATTCACTTTCCAAAAAACAAAGGGAAAGGCCTTGCGTTGAGAACAGGATTTAATCATGCAGTGTCTTTAGGATATGATTTTGCTATTAGCATAGATTCCGATGGGCAACATTTCCCAGATGAGATTCCTGTTTTTATCAACGCACTCGAAGAGGAAACTACTAAAAATGTCCTGCTGATTGGAGCAAGAAACATGGATCAGGAAGGAGTGCCCAAAAAAAGTAGTTTTGGCCATAAGTTTTCCAATTTTTGGTTTTGGTTCGAAACCGGTATTAAACTCCAGGACACACAATCTGGTTTTAGGCTTTATCCTTTACAGCAGCTCAAAAATCTTAATTTTTATACTACCAAGTTTGAGTTTGAAATAGAAGTGATTGTAAAAGCCGCTTGGAAAGGAATTAAGGTTAAAAACGTACCAATACACGTTTTATATGATGAAACCGAACGCGTTTCACACTTCAGACCCTTTAAAGATTTTACACGGATAAGCATTTTAAATACTTGGTTTGTTATCCTGACTATTTTCTACATTAAGCCACGTGAATTTTTCAGAAGATTAAAAAAAAAAGGTGTTAAACGCTTTTTTATAGAAGATCTTTTAGGCAGTTATGACACACCTCGAAAAAAAGCATTATCCATTGCTTTGGGTGTCTTTATAGGCGTGTCTCCATTTTGGGGATTCCAATCGGTTCTCGTTATTTTTTTAGCTATTGTATTCAAATTAAATAAAACCATTGCTTTTGCTTTTTCAAATATTAGTCTACCACCGGTTATTCCATTCATTATTTATGGCAGTTTAAAAATGGGGCAGTTTATTTTAGGTGAAAGCGTTTCGTATTCAATCGTAGAATTAACCGAAAATTTTGAAGTTTATAAACACCTTAAAACCTATATCGTTGGTAGTTTTTGTTTAGCCATGTTACTAGCAACACTGTTTGGGCTTTTTAGTTATCTGTTTTTATTGCTTTTCCAGAAGAAAAAAATAGCCATAACAAATGTCTGATTTTTTTTACAAAACATATCAATATCTCGTTTCTAGGAAATTATTTAGTTTAGGAATATTCGCAACACTATTCATAGTCTTGCTATTTGTTGCTAGTAAAATTCAGTTTGAAGAAGACATCACAAAGCTCATCCCTAGCAGCGACAAAACTTCTGAAGCACAAAAGGTATTAAAAACCGTAAATTTTGCCGATAAAATTATTGTAAACATCTCGCGTGAACCAAACGCTTCAGTTGATGACTTAACACAATATGCAACGCAATTTATTGATAGTGTCAAAAAATCGTCTGGCAAGTATATAAAACAAATCCAAGGTAAAGTTGAAGATGATGATGTCCTGAATACCTTAAATTTTGTATATCAAAACTTACCGCTTTTTCTTGACGAAAGTGATTACAAGATCATTGAAAACAAAATTCAAAAAGACAGTATTGATGCCATCACCCTAAAAAATTATAAAACCTTAATTTCTCCATCGGGAATTATTGCTAAAGAAACTATTTTAAAAGACCCTTTGGGTTTGTCATTTATAGCATTAAAAAAACTACAACAGTTAAGTTTTGGAGAAGAATTTATCTTGCATAATGGTTTTTTAATTAGTGAAGACAAAAACCATCTGTTACTCTTTATAACACCTACATTCGAGTCCAGTGAGACCGCTGAAAACGCATTGTTTATAGAACATCTTTATCAAATTAATAAGCAACTTAATCTTGAATTTCAAGATAAAGTACAAAGTGAATACTATGGCGGTGTTATAGTTGCTGTTGCAAATGCCAAACAAATTAAGCGAGATATTCAGCTTACTGTTGGTATTGCCGTTAGTATTTTATTAATCATTCTAATCCTATTTTATAAAAAACTAACGGTTCCAATAATCCTATTTATTCCAACGCTTTTTGGCGGTTTGTTAGCCATTACCCTACTTTATATTGTCCGTACAAAAATTTCTGCTATTTCTTTGGGCATTGGTTCTGTATTACTTGGTGTTACACTAGATTATTCACTACATATTCTCACACATATAAGAAGTAATAACAACATTAAAGCGCTCTATAAGGAGATAACAAAGCCTATTTTAATGAGCAGTTTAACAACAGCTTCAGCATTTTTATGTTTGTTGTTTTTAAACTCTCAAGCCTTACAGGATTTAGGCATCTTTGCGGCGATAAGCGTTTTAGGAGCCTCATGTTTTGCACTATTGTTTATTCCGCAAGTGTACAAGAATACTGTAAATACGAATCGAAAAAATACAGCTATCGATACTATTGCAGCCTTTCCAATTCACAAAAACAAATGGGCTATTATAATACTTACTGTATTATTATTGGGAAGTTGTTTTACCTATAATAAGGTTGTTTTCAATAACGATTTAGCCGAATTAAACTATGAACCACAAGAATTAATTGATGCCAAAAACCGATTGGATGAACTTACCAACATCGGTTCTAAATCTATTTATTTAGCGGCTTATGCCAATACAGAGCAGAACGCCTTACAGGTTAATGATAGCATCTTTAATAAACTGCAACAGTTAAAAGCCGAAAAGCAAATTATCGATTTCAGTTCTATTGGGGCTTTAATGCATTCTGAAGATCTTCAAAAACAAAGCATCGCAAAATGGAATTCTTTTTGGGATGATAAAACGATTCGAAACACAAAAAATAATCTTATTGAAAGTAGCAGCACATTGGGTTTTAAACCCAACACTTTTAACTCGTTTTATGATCTATTAGATAAAGACTATATCCCTTTGCAAAGTCAAGATTATAAGGCCTTAAAAATTGTTGAGATTGACGATTATCTTACTTCTAAAGATAACTTCACAACTGTAACATCATTGGTTAAAGTTGAAGATGAAAATTTAGCAGAAATAGTCGATGTTTTCAAAGACCAAGCACAGACCTTGGTCATCGATAGAAAACAAATGAACGAAACCTTTTTAGGCAATTTAAAAAACGACTTCAACAGTTTAATTGGGTATTCGCTTGTAGTCGTATTACTTATTTTGTTTTTGTTTTACCGAAGCTTTTCACTCACTTTAGTAACAAGTATCCCAATTTGTCTTACATGGTTGTTAACCATTGGCATAATGGGCTTATTGCAAATAGAATTCAACATTTTTAACATCATCATATCGACATTTATTTTTGGATTAGGCATAGACTACAGTATTTTTATAACCAATGGTTTGCTTCACGAATTAAGATCTGGCGAAAAAGCATTAGCAACACATAAAACCTCCATTCTGCTATCGGTTATTACAACTATTTTAGGTGTTGGTGTTTTAATATTTGCAAAACATCCGGCATTATATTCTATCTCCGTAGTTTCAATTATTGGAATACTTTCTGCCGTTCTTATGGCCTTTACTATTCAACCCATATTATTCAAATTATTTATCGGTAGTAAAACCAAAAGACCAATAACTTTAAAATTACTTATACATTCTACATTGTCGTTTGGATATTTTGGATTGGGTGGTGTTTTACTTTCGGCATTTAGTGTGACTATTATGAAAGTTATTCCTATATCTAAAAAAACAAAGATGAAATGGTTTCATAAAGTCATTTCAAAATTTATGAAATCGGTACTTCAATCCAATCCTTTTCTTATCAGAAGGATTATTAATGAAGGCAATGAAACATTTGAGAAACAATCCATCATCATTGCCAATCACACCTCATTTCTGGACATTTTAGCGATAGGTATGTTACACCCAAAAATGATATTTCTGGTGAACGATTGGGTTTATAACTCGCCTGTTTTTGGTAAGGCCGTACAGTTGGCTGGGTTTTATCCTGTATCCAATGGCATTGAAAACGGATTAGACCATTTAAAGAAAAAAATAGATCAAGGTTATTCCTTAATGGCGTTCCCCGAAGGTAGACGATCCAATACCAACAAAATAAAACGGTTTCATAAAGGTGCTTTTTACCTTGCCGAGCATTTTAAGTTAGATATCATTCCAGTCCTTATTCATGGAAATTCCGAAGTAATCCCTAAAGGAAGTTCTATCATTAGAAACGGATATATTACCTTGAAAATATTAAATAGAATAGCCGCGAACGACGATCGTTACGGTATTACATACTCCCAAAGAGCAAAAAAAATAGGAGCCTATTTTAAAACTGAATTTGAAACATTAAGAAAACTCAAAGAAGGTGATACTTACTTTCATAACATTGTACTAAATGATTACAGATATAAAGGCGATGCCCTGTTTAAAAAAGTAAGGAACGACCTTAAAGTGCATCAGGAAACGTATCACACAATCTTAAATAGCGTTGGTAAAAAAGATCGCATTGTACATCTTTCAAAAGGTGATGGTCAATTAGATTTTCTGTTATCTTTAGATGCTGTTGACCGAAAAATAATAACGTATATTGAAGATGAAAAGGCAAGAGCAATTATTAAAAATAGTTTTATTACAAATAACAATAGTAAGATAAAATGCGTTAATCGCGTAGAAGATGCTTTAACATATTCAGTAAACACGATTATTATCAACTTGGATTCTATGAATGAAAAACAAGTGACTTCTTTTATAAACAATGGCGTAAATCAAATCATTTTAATAAAAGAAAGTCGAAATTTACCAATTGGGCATATTCTGGATTTAGGTTTTAAAAGTAGCTTTCAAAATAAAAGTATTCTTATCTTAACCAAACAATGAAAACAGACAGATGAAATCGTATTATGATGTTGTAATTATTGGCAGTGGTTTGGGCGGATTGGTTTCGGCAATCATTTTAGCAAAAGAAGGCAATAGTGTTTGTGTCTTGGAAAAGAACAACCAATATGGAGGTAATCTGCAAACTTTTGTAAGAGACAAAACTATTTTTGATACAGGCGTGCATTATATTGGCGGTCTTAATGAAGGACAAAACCTATATCAATACTTTAAGTACATTGGTATTATGGACGATCTTAAGCTTCAAAAACTTGATGAGGACGGCTATGATATCATCACTTTTGAAGGTGATGAAACCGAATATAAACACGCTCAAGGTTATAATAATTTTATAAAAGTTTTAATTGAACAATTCCCGGAAGAAGAAAAAGCAATTAATGATTATTGCGATTTCTTAAGAGAAACCTGTGATAAATTTCCACTATATAGGCTTAAAATAGGTAAACCCTATTTTGATAATCATGAGTTGTTTACGCTAAATGCAAAACAATATATTAATTCACTTACAACCAATAAAAAGTTGCAAGCTGTTCTTGCCGGGACTAATTTTTTATATGCTGGTGATGGAGAGCGTTCACCATTTTACGTGCATGCCTTATCGGTAAACTCTTATATAGAAAGTTCGTATCGATGCATTAATGGAGGAAGTCAAATTTCAAAACTATTAATTAAACAGCTAAAACAATTTGGTGGTGAGGTCTATAAACATAGTGAAGTCGTCAAATTTGGATTTGAAGATAAAAAAATAACATCGGTATTCACTAAAAACGGAATGGAAATAAAAGGCAATCAATTTATTTCTAATATTGAGCCTAAACTTACTTTAAAGCTTGTGGGTGAAGATAAATTTAGAAAAGCCTATGTAAAACGGATTCAAAATATAGAGAGTGTCATTGCTGGTTTTAGCTTGTATATTGTTTTAAAACCCAAATCGTTTAAATATCAAAATAGGAATTTCTATCATATAAACGATTATAATAAAATTTGGGATGTACAAAAATACACCGAAGAAAGCTGGCCAGAAGGCTATATGATATCGATGGGCATAAAGAATAATTCAGATGGATGGGGCGACAGCTTAACAGTAATGACCTATATGCGTTATGAAGAAGTCGAGTCCTGGGAAGATACATTCAATACGGTAGCCAACAAAAATGATCGCGGGCAGACCTATGAAGAATTTAAAGACTATAAAACGGAATTATTATTAGTTGAACTGGAAAAAAAGTTTCCGAACATCAGGGATTGTATTCAATCCATTTACACCTCGACACCTTTGTCCTATAGAGATTATATTGGCAGTAACAGAGGTTCGATGTATGGATACGTAAAAGATGTGAACTACCCTTTAAAATCCTTTGTATCTCCACGAACTAAAATAAAAAACTTATTTTTTACGGGTCAAAGCCTAAATATGCATGGAATATTGGGCGTAACTATTGGGGCGGTGATAACGTGTTCTGAAATTTTAGGTAAAGATTATTTATTAGATAAGATTTTGGAAGCTAATAAAACTCAAGAAGAAGCTCATTAAAAATGTGAAGCCATGGACACATTAAAACAGCACCAAACAAAACCTTGAGCAAACATCAGTAATATGTGGCGCAAAAAACACATAATAAAAAGATTTTATTGCTACGCGGCACTCGTACTTTTTTTGAGCTCTTGTGGGATTTCAAAATCAATAAACGATGTTCCAAATGTAAGTCCTTATAATGCCTCTATTCCTGAAAGGGTTAAGACCTCCGATTCTACATTTACTTTAGGAAACAACGTCCTTAACAAAAACAAACAAGGTTTATGGGAGCTTTATGTGGCAGGCGATCCGCTGGAAAGAGGCCTGATTACAGGAAGCCTAACCCAGGAATTATTCAATAACCAAGAACGTTACTTCTTGTCGAAAGTCAACGATTTAGTGCCTTCAAAAACCAAGCAAGCCATGTTAAGTAAGTTTTTAGCCTGGTATAACAGAAAAATGTATTTGCATGTTCCAGAAGAATATAAAGCCGAAATTTATGGTCTTTCAAAATATGCCTCCACAGATTATAACCATATTGCAAATCCGTATTTAATGGCGTTATATCTGCATGGCGCGCACGATATAGGGCATGCATTGCAGGATTTGGCATTGGTAGGTTGCTCATCGTTTGCGGCTTGGGGAGACAAAACCGAAGATGGTAGTTTAATTATTGGTAGAAATTTTGACTTCTATGCTGGCGATGATTTTGCCACAGATAAGATTATTGCCTTTATAAATCCAACCGAAGGATACAAATTCATGTCGGTAACTTGGGGAGGGATGATTGGTGTGGTTTCTGGAATGAACGAGCATGGTCTTACCGTAACAATTAATGCTGGGAAATCGAAAATGCCTTTAGTAGCAAAAACGCCCATTTCCATATTGAATAGAGAGATCTTACAATATGCATCAACCATTGATGAAGCTATTGTCATTGCAAAAAGGCGTCAGGTTTTTGTTTCAGAATCTATCTTTGTTGGTAGTGCGAAAGACAAAAAAGTGGTAATTATTGAAGTTTCTCCCAAAAATTTCGGGGTGTACAAAGTATCTAATTCCAATCAATTAATTTGCTCAAATCATTTTCAGAGTGACGCTTATGCCCATGATGAAAATAATCTAAAACATATTGAAGAAAGTCATTCACAGTATCGTTATAAGCGCATGGAAGAGCTTTTAGCGCAACATCAAAAAATAACGCCTCAAATTGCCGTCGATATATTAAGAAACAAAGACGGATTACAAGATAAAACCATTGGTTACGGTAACGAAAAAGCGCTCAACCAACTTTTAGCGCATCACGCTATTGTGTTTAAACCGGAACAACGCTTAGTTTGGGTGTCGTCAAATCCTTACCAATTAGGCGAATTTGTGGCTTATAATTTGAATGATGTTTTTAATAATCCAATCAAAAAACCGCTTGCCGAACAAGGCTTGACCATTGAAAAAGATCCTTTTCAATTTACCAAAGCCTACAAAGATTACCAAAGCTACAGATTATTAAAAACACAGGTCGAAATTGCCACTAAAAACAAACAACATCTGGATTCTTCTGTGCTTACCAAACTGCAATCGACAAATCCGGAATATTGGGAAGCCTATTATTTAGTTGGTAAATATTATTACAATAAAAAGTATTTCACAGCGGCTTTACACGCCTTTCAAAAAGCAAGTACAAAAGAAATCACAACCGTTCCAGATAAACTGAACATTGATTCGTATATTAAAAAATTAAAAAGGAAATTAAACCTATGATTCCTGACATTGAAAAAGCATCAATAGCGCAAATAAAGGCATTGCAAGAAGAACGTTTGAAAGTACTTCTTAACTATATAAATACACATTCGGAATATTATAAACGTGTATTTAAGCTAAATTCCATTGATATAAATAGTATTAATTTTATCGGTGATTTAAGCAAAATCCCAACAACAACAAAAGAAGACCTACAGCAATACAATGATGATTTTATATGTGTTGATAAAAAAGAAATAATCGATTATGTAACAACTTCTGGGACATTAGGTGAGCCTGTAACCTTTGCCTTGACCGACAACGATTTAAATCGTCTCGCTTATAACGAAGCCATTTCTTTTGCCTGTACTGGAATACAACAAGACGATATTGTTCAGCTAATGACCACTATGGATAGGCGTTTTATGGCTGGATTAGCATACTTTTTAGGTGCGAGAGAACTTGGTGCCGGCATTATTCGCGTTGGTAATGGCATCCCGGAACTACAATGGGATTCTATTTTAAAATTTAAACCAACCTATATTATTGCTGTGCCCTCATTTTTATTAAAGCTCATTGAATATGCCCAACAGCACAATATAGATCCTAATGCTTCAGGCATTAAAGGTGCTGTTTGTATTGGTGAGTCCTTAAGAAACGAAGATTTTTCGCTTAATACATTAGCGACCAAAATTAAAGCCGACTGGAATATCGAATTGTATTCCACCTACGCTTCCACCGAAATGAACACGGCTTTTACCGAATGTGAACAACAACAAGGCGGGCATCACCATCCTGAACTCATAATTGTAGAAATTTTAGATGAACACGACATGCCAGTTCCAGAAGGACAGCTTGGCGAATTAACCATAACAACTTTAGGTGTAGAAGCCATGCCTTTATTACGATTTAAAACCGGTGATATGGTCAAAGCGTATACAGAACCCTGTGCTTGTGGTCGAAACACGATGCGTTTAGGACCTGTTCTTGGTCGAAAAAAGCAAATGATAAAATACAAAGGCACAACCCTATATCCTCCAGCCATGTATAATGTTTTAAATCATTTTAATGCCGTAGACAGTTTTGTTATTGAAATATCACAAAACGACATAGGAACAGACGAAATACTTTTAAAAATAGCAACACAGACTCCAACCGAAGCCTTATTACAAGATATAAAAGACCACTTTAGAGCGAAATTACGAGTGCTTCCAAAAATTGAGTTTCATGGCAAAAATGAAATTCAAAAACTACAGTTTCCCAAATTGAGAAGAAAGCCCATGAAGGTTATAGATAAGCGCGTCATGAATTTTATATCAAGAGAAAACAAGGTTAAACCGTAGTTTCTTTTTTAAAATTTCAATATCTTTAAATCTTTCGTTTAAAAAGATGCAGGATATTATACCAATTAAGTTTTAAGATGCCGTATAAATAAATTGAATTATTTTTTGATTAATTGAGTTTAAAAATATA
>CAXMOQ010000094.1:0-10191 GCA_964195015.1 uncultured Flavobacteriaceae bacterium
GAACCTACACCCCTATATTATTAATTACTTTAGAGCAAAGTTTTGGTTGGACACTGTTTTGGGTGGTTTGGGGAATTGCTGCTTTTGGTGTCATTTTGAAGTTGTTTTTTACAGGACGCTTTGAAGTTTTTTCTACCTTGTTATATTTGGTAATGGGTTGGCTTATTATTTTTGATTTTTCTGCCTTATGTGAAGGTTTGGGAAGCAACGGTTTAATATTGCTTTTTGCAGGCGGATTAGCTTATACATTAGGCATCGTTTTTTATGCCATTGAAAAAATTATGTACAATCATATGATCTGGCATTTATTTGTTTTGGCGGGCGCGATATTTCATTTTTTTATGATTTTGTTTTATGTGGTTTAATTAGAAATTGAAAGTAAAAAATAAAGATTGGGATGATTGAAATCAATAATGCAAATACAAGCTCCGATTACAAACTCATCGAGCAATTGGCCGATACTATTTGGCGAACGCATTATATTCCTATAACTGGCATTGGTCAGGTTGAGCACATGCTTAAAAAATATCAATCGGCAGAAGCTATTGCCAATCAGGTTGAAAGTGGTTTTGAATACTATATCATTAATTTTGAAGGAACTCCAGTGGGTTATATTTCCATTTTGAAAGAAAACAGCACCTTGTTTTTAAGTAAAATATATGTATTAAGCGATTATCGCGGCAACAAAATTGGGAAGACTGCCATGCAATTTATTGAAGATAAGGCCAAAACATATCAGTGTAATGTCATTAGGCTTACCGTAAATAAAAATAATACGAATTCAATTAGTGCCTATGAAAAACTGGGCTTTATTAATAAAGGTGGTGTTGTTAAAGATATTGGGAATGGTTTTGTGATGGATGATTATAAGATGGAGAAAACACTTAAGTTTATCCTGTGATAACATCCTTATATTCCTCAAAAAATGTTTCAAGAAAACCCATGTTTGTATTAAAGAATTCCATGACATCACGCCAAGTGTTCTTATTGTGAATAGACACCTTTTGTTCTAATGGCACATAAATTCTGGAGATTTCCTTTCCGTTTTCTAAAATACAATCTTCTTTAAAAATGGCTTCTGGAAGATAATTGTCGAGCAAGATAGATTTTAATGCTTGAAGTTTTTCCCAGTATTTGATTCGGTTTTCCAGATCGTCTTCCAAATCGAGGGCAACCAAGGCCTGTTTATTATCAAAATGAAATTTAAGACTTAATCCTTTTATTTGGGTGTCGTATAAAACCCATTGCCGCGGAAATGATTTACCAAAACTCGTCCAAAATTCTTGGCGGATGCGTCTGGATTCTTCTTTGCTAAACATAAAAAAATTGAAAATTTTTTTATTCCCACTAAATGGGGGAATCTTATTAAATTAAACGTACATCATGAGATTCCCACTTTCGTGTGAACTAGATTAAATAAGCAACCGCAACCGCCATAATAATAGTGATCAGCTTGGTTAAATTAAACGTATGGCCTTCGTTACTTTCAAATAAAATAATGGTGGAAATATGTAAAAAGATGCCAATAACCAAAGCAGAAATTTGATGATAATACGTTTGAATAAAACCCAGTTGTTCAGATAATAAAACACCCAAAGGTGTCATCAAAGCAAATAATATTAAAAAGAATGCAATTTTAGATTTGCTTAATTGGGATGCTAAAAAGAAGGTCGATAAAATAATGGCGACAGGCAACTTGTGTATAATGATACCGTAAATTAAATTCTCATGAGCATCTATAGGTATGCCTTCTAATACCGAATGAATACTTAAACTTATAAATAGGAGCCAAGGGAAGCTATTTGAACCTTTGTCTAAATGAACATGGCCATGTTCTGCACCTTTAGAGAAAAACTCCAGCACTATTTGGAACAAAATCCCAATCATAATAAAAAGTCCTACCGATTTACCTTGACCACGATACACTTCCGGTAAAAAATCGAAAACGGTAATAGACAATAAAAACGCGCCACTAAAGGCCAACAAAAGTTTCAGATTACTCTGTAGTGAAGGTTTAAATAGTATGACTAATGCAAATCCAATAAGAACAGCTAAAACAGGAAGTATAAAATTATTCATTTAGTAAAAAATATAAATCAAAAATAATAAAGTATATCGTTTTATTAGTAGTTGGACCTATAATTAAATATCCGTTATGGCTACTTAAATATCATGACTAAACGTTCGGAAGATTTGGCATCAAACTTACGTAATTTATAATCACCAAAAACATCCAATAAATGTACATCGGCTTGTTCAAATAAGGCTTGAAAATCTTTAAGGGTAAAGGCTCTTACGCGTTCTTGATAGCTGTGGTCATCACCGTCAGCAGTAAATTTAATATCTTTTATAATATGCCCATCATTAACATATCGATTTATATAAAAGTTAATGTCATCAACTGTTTTTACATCTTCGGCAATTAGATTGTCTATCACATATTGAGAATTCATAAAGTCAATCACACCAAAACCAGAATTATTTAGATCGGCTTTAATCGCTTTAATGGTGTTTAAATTATTTTCATCTTTATTAAAATACCCAAAACTTGTAAACAGATTGAAGATCGCATCAAACTCATCGTGATAAGGCTTACACATATTATGGACATCAAAATGCAGCGTGTCGTTCTCAAATTGCTTAGCAAAAGCGATACTGTTAATAGATAAATCTACGCCGGTAACATTATATCCAATTGCATTTAGGTAGCGAGAATGACGGCCTTTTCCACAAGCGAGATCCAGAATTTTGCCACCTTGAGGAATATTCAAATAATTGGTGAGATTATCCATGAACATTTGTGCTTCGCTTTGATCTCGTTCTTTATAAAGTAGATGATAATACGGTGTATCAAACCACGAAGCGTACCATCTTGTTTTGTCTTTTAGCATAAATGAATGTGTAACGCTGCAAAAATACTCTATTTTTGCATTCTATTTTATGCATACAATGGAGAATAATTTTTTGATGGTAGCCAAAACCTTATTTGGCTTTGAAGATTTATTAGCAAATGAGTTGAAACATTTAGGCGCACAAGATGTAAAAATTGGCGTGCGTAATGTGAGCTTTGTGGGTGACAAAGGCTTTATGTATAAAGCCAATTTGAGTTTACGCACCGCTATAAAAATTTTAAAACCTATAAAGACATTCAAAGTTTTAAATGAGCAAGACCTATATGACAACGTTTATAAAATGTCTTGGGAGAATTACTTGGAACCTACAGGCTCGTTGGCTATTGATGCTACGGTACATTCTGAAGCCTTTACACATTCATTATACACCGCGCAAAAAACCAAAGATGCCATTGTTGATAAATTTAGAAACACGGTAGGTCACAGACCAAGTGTCGATTTACGTTTTCCGGATTTAAAGATCAATGTGCATATAGATAGACAAGAATGCACAATATCTTTAGATAGCTCGGGAGAATCGTTACACAAACGCGGATATAAAACAGCAACCAATATTGCACCAATAAACCAAGTATTAGCAGCTGGATTGGTAATGTTATCAGGTTGGGATGGGCAAGGTGATTTTATGGATCCAATGTGTGGTAGTGGTACTATTTTAGCCGAAGCAGCGATGATTGCCTGCAACATTCCACCAAACCTGATGCGTAAGGAATTTGCTTTTGAACGTTGGCAAGATTGGGATGTAGCGCTCTTTGAAAAAATTGAAGAATCACTATTGAAGAAGGCTAGAGATTTTCATCATAAAATTATAGGCTATGACAAGTCCCCATCAGCAGTGAGTAAAGCCAAGGACAATATTAAGAATGCGCATCTTGATGAATTTATCACCATAAAGCATGAAGACTTTTTTAAAACCCAAAAGGCTGGCGAAGAAAAATTACACATGGTATTTAATCCGCCGTATGGCGAGCGTCTTGAAAATTTGAATGTGGAGGAATTTTATGGTCATATTGGCGATACGCTTAAACAAGGCTACCCAAATACTGACGCCTGGTTTATTACTTCGAATTTAGAAGCTTTAAAATTTGTTGGTTTACGACCTTCACGAAAGATAAAAGTCTTTAATGCCAAGTTAGAAGCACGTTTAGCGAAGTATGAGATGTATGCTGGAAGTAAGAAAGCTAAAAAACAGTAGATTAGTTTACAGTCCCGATAGCTATCGGGATCAGTCGCAGTTAACAGATACTCTTCTTATTTTTAAATTAATAATTCTCTTTCAAGATTTTTGTATGATGCTCAACATGATAAACAGTCCACATCACAATTTCGCGAACGGGCATTTTCCCCATAAGCGGATGTGGTAAAATAAGCGTGTCCAACTGTTTATCACTCCAGCGTTTTTCGGTTTTGTATTGCAGTTTTTTATATTCTACCTGTAATCGGTTTAGTAAATAGGTTTTCTCTTTAAGTTTAGGAACTTTCATATTTCTAGAACCTTTAAAGGTTAATCCTTTGGCATCTTCTAAACGTTCTTGGTAGCGTTTCACCACGGCATCGTAATCTCTTACGGCACGATTGGAAGTACCATACTTATATTTAAGAAAAAATTTTGGAAGACTTAAAGCGGTATTTAAGGGTTTGATGCTTTGTAATAAATGCAAAACGATTTGCCCTGTTGTCCATTTTCCATCGGGGCCAGTTTCCCAAGTGTCATCATCCTGCTGTGATAACCAATCGAATAGACGTTGATACTTTTCTTCTAATGTATTTATTATGGTTTCCTTATCCATATCAGTTTCTGCTTTTCATGGAAAAAGATAAGGAATATTTAAACGTGTTGTATAGTTGGAATGGAATTAATTCAAAAATGTCGTTTAAAAAACTTCTCGATACAATTTTGTTTCACTTTGTTACAAAAAACCACTCGAAGTGACAATTATTTATCCTTTTTATAAATAGGAATCAAATACGAAATGCTATACCCAAAGCCTGCTCCAATACGTCCGCTATCATAGGTTTTGTTGAATCCCGGAACGTAAATATTCTCAAAATTTTCGGGTTCGTCTTGACTTATCATGCCTTTAAGTTCCAGATTAATACCCAGGTATAGGTTGGTAAGCACTTCGGCTTTAATGCCAAATACAAGCTCTGTCCAAAGTGCTGTAAGACCACTGAACTCTTGGGAGTCGTTGGATGAAAATTGTGGTTGCCAATATTGGTTTTGAGAATATACCGCAAAACTATTTAAGGTCTGACTAAAGGTACTGGCACCTACGCGCAATCCGGCATAAATCATGTTTTCCATATTAAGCCAGTTGCGATACAAATTGAAATCGATACCAGCTTTAAAATAGTTGCCTTTAGCGGTTGTATTCAGATAATCGTTGCTTGAAGTTTTTTCTTCTGTACCCAGTTCTCCGGCAAGATATAAGCGTTTTGAAATTCTGTAATCGGCATTGATTTGAAAACCTTTATAATCGTCATCAATAAAAGAACGCACAAGTTTACTTAAATCGACACCAACACGAAGGCCGTATTTGTTTTCAATTTTCAGGGAGTCGTTTACAGTACTAATAATGCTGTCGTTTTGTGCGTTTACAGACACACAACATAGCAACATCGGGACAATGCTATTAATGAAATATTTTATAGTGTGCTGCTTTTTCATCTTCTACTGATTGGTTATCGTTTACAGATTCTATGATTTGTACCCAGTTGTCGCCATCGTCTTCAACGGTAATAATAACATTTTTAAATATGGTTTTATAACCACAGGCACGCGATACATAGACTTCTTCGGTGGCGTAATCCACATTAATAATATCTTCGTTCCCGGTTTCAAAATCATCGTCTGGATCGTCTGGCGTTCCGTTGTCGTCTAGCGCATAATCCTTATGAAGTTTATATTTGGTTATAGCATCCGTAGTTTTTAACGGTAACACAATAGAATCTGTGGTAATCACATTATAGCCATCTAAAACATCAACATGGTCATCACCTTGTACTCTTAATCCGAAAACATTTTTGGTGCTTTCTTGGTTCGAAATATCGTAAAACCTAATAATTAAACTTGGCGTTGTAGGTGTGCTTTCAGAACAGATATCATCACGTTCACAATTGGAAACCCCAAAAGCGGCAAGCATTAAGAGTAGTATAATTTTTAAGTGTTTCATTTTTAAAGTTAAAATGGATTCCGCATCAAGTGCGGAATGACAAACTAATTTTTAAGTGTCCATTATGGACTCATCTTCGTTCCAAAAGTACAACATTTTCCACATGATGCGTCTGTGGGAACATATCGACGGCTTGGGTTTTAATGACTTTATAAAAATCATTCATTAATGCTAGATCTCTGGCTTGTGTGGCACTGTTACAGCTTACATATACAATCTTTTCTGGTGCGATATTTAATATTTGTTGCACCACATCCTTATGCATGCCATCTCTTGGTGGATCTGTAATAATAACATCTGGTTGTCCCTGTGCTTTTATAAATTCAGCATTAAAAACCTGTTTCATATCACCAACAAAAAACGAAACGTTTTCAATACCATTTAATTGTGCATTTTCTTTAGCCGCAATAATAGCATCTGGAACGGCTTCGACACCTACAACATGCTTTGCTTGTTTCGCAACAAATTGGGCAATAGTGCCTATGCCTGTATATAAATCGTAAACCAATTCGGTTCCCGTTAATCCTGCAAAATCTCGTGTTATTTTATACAACTCATAAGCTTGATCTGAATTGGTTTGATAAAACGATTTGGCATTAATCTTAAACTTCAAGCCTTCCATGTCTTCAAAAATGTGATCTTCTCCTTTGTAGCATATCACGTCCTGATCGTAAATTGTATCGTTTGCTTTGGAATTGATCACATATTGTAACGATGTTATCTGCGGAAATGTTTCAGCGAGAAAATCTAACAGAAGCTCACGATTTCCTTTATCTTCTTTAAAAAATTGAATAAGAACCATAATATCTCCTGTACTTGATGTTCGAATCATCATAGTTCGCAATAAACCCGTTTGATTTCGTGTGTTGAAGAACTCCAATTCATGTTCAACAGCAAACTGCTTGACGGCATTCCGAATTGCGTTCGATGGATCTTCCTGCAAGTGACAGGTTTTGACATCCAGAATTTTGTCCCACATCCCTGGAATATGAAACCCTAAAGCATTTCTGTCACCTAAATCATCATCCGACTGTATTTCATCAAGCGTTAACCATCGGCTGTCACTAAACGAGAATTCCATTTTGTTTCTGTAAAAATATTGCTTTGCAGACCCCAAAATAGGAGTGACTTCAGGTAATTCTATATGTCCGAGACGTGTTAAGTTATTAACCACTTCTTTTTGCTTGTAATGTAATTGATGCTCGTAAGCCATGTTTTGCCATTTGCAGCCACCACAAGTCCCAAAATGCTCGCAAACAGGCTCGGTTCTTTTGTCAGATAGTTTATGGAATGTTACCGCCTTACCCTCGTAATAAGCCTTACGTTTTTTTAAAGTTTGAATATCGACTTCATCACCTGGTACGGCATTTGATAAAAAAATGACACGACCATCAGGAGCTTTCGCAACGGTTTTTCCTTTGGCTCCGGCATCAATAACTTCAACGTTTGTAAAAACTTCTTTTTTGTTTCGTCTAGACATGCTGCAAAAATAATAATAGCAATAAATAAATGTTGTTTTATTTCTATTAACTTTATGAGATTTCAAATTTTAAGTAAAGATTCCCACTTTCGTGGGAGTAAATTGAACCTTTTCAGTTTTTCACCGTCTTTAAAGTATAAGTCAGCATTATTTTATGAATGATAACAATAAGGTAGTAGATGGATTATTAGTATTGCAATATCAATCTGGCAATGATAAAGCGCTACCATTATTAGTAAAACGCTGGCATAAAAAGTTTTGTAGCAAAGCCTATTGGATAACAAAGGACGCCGATGTTTCTAAAGATATTGCACAAGAAAGTTGGAGGCTTATTATGAATAAGTTACAGAGTTTAAAAGACCCAAATAGTTTCGGTGGTTGGGCATTGACCATTGTTTACAGAAAAGCGATTGATTGGATTAGAACCCATAAAAAGGAAGATGAAAAGTTACACGAATATTATAACGATCGGGTTATTGACGAGCATGAACCTAATGACAATGAACACTTAAAAAAAGAACTTTTAAAAGCTATCAAGTCGCTACCAGAAAATCAGCAGCTCGTTATAAATCTATTTTATGTTGAAGATTATACGCTAAAAGAAATAAGCGAAATTTTAAATATATTGGCAGGAACAGTAAAGTCAAGATTGTTCCATGCTAGAGAAAAACTAAAAAAGAGTATAAAAAATAGAAGAAATTATTAACAATTTTTCGCTTTCGCGGAAACATAAAAAACAAGTTTTATCATGAAAACTAATATGGAAGACATCGACAAATTAATTAAAGACACCTTAACACAAGAAGAAGCAAAATTTTACGAAGAACTTGATGAGCAAAATCTTTTTGAAATGCTCGGTGGGCTTTTTAAAGGAAAGAATAAATGGATTATGTATGTCATGAACTTTATGACCATGGTGTTCTTTGTGATATTTATTTATTGTGCCATACAATTTTTTAGCACCGAGCTTACAAACGATCTTATTAAGTGGTCCGTTTTAGGCACACTGTGTATGATGGCAGTAAGCATGCTAAAGCTTTTTTCTTGGATGCAGATGGATAAAAATGCATTGTTAAGAGAACTGAAACGTTTAGAATTACAAATATCGTCACTAGCGGGAAAAATATCTTGATAGAACTTTTTAAGAAGACACTTATATTTAGTAAATTGCGAGCCCTAAGGGATGATTTCTCTCCCACGCTGAATTTTCGATTCTTCGAAAGGATAAAGGTACAGTAGGAATGGTTATTTTATTAATTTAAAACAAATTAAAATGGCTGTTTTAGACCAATTAACTTCGCAAGAAGCGATCGATTTAGAAAACAAGTATGGTGCGCATAATTACCATCCACTTCCAGTAGTATTAAATAGAGGAGAAGGTGTGTATGTTTGGGATGTAGAAGGTAAACAATATTACGATTTTTTATCGGCGTATTCTGCAGTAAACCAAGGGCATTGTCATCCAAAAATTGTTAGTGCCATGACACAGCAAGCACAAAATTTAACCTTAACATCAAGAGCATTTTATAATGATGTGCTTGGTAAATACGAAAAGTTTGCCTGCGAGTATTTTGGCTTCGATAAGTTGTTGCCAATGAACACAGGAGCAGAGGCTGTTGAAACCGCTTTAAAGCTTTGTAGAAAATGGGCTTATGAAGTTAAAGGTATTGACCAAAATGATGCTGAAATCATTGTATGCAAAAACAATTTTCATGGACGTACAACAACGATTATTTCGTTTTCAAATGACGAAGTAGCACGTAAAAACTTTGGGCCTTTTACAAAAGGTTTTATCAAAATTGAATATGATAATTTAGTAGAACTTGAAGCGACCTTAAAATCAAACCCTAATATTGCAGGATTTTTAGTAGAGCCTATTCAAGGTGAAGCAGGTGTCTATGTGCCAAGTGAAGGTTATTTAGCCAAAGCAAAAGCTTTATGTGAAGCATATAATGTACTGTTTATTGCCGATGAGGTTCAAACAGGCATCGCTCGAACCGGAAAATTATTGGCGATCGATCACGAAAATGTAAATCCGGATATTTTAATTCTTGGAAAAGCGTTGAGTGGCGGTGCTTATCCAGTAAGTGCCGTATTGGCGAATGATAATATCATGAATGTGATCAAACCAGGAAATCATGGAAGCACATTCGGTGGGAATCCAGTAGCCGCTGCTGTTGCCATTGCTGCTTTGGAAATTGTAACAGATGAAGCACTAGCCGAAAACGCAGAAACACTTGGGCAACTATTCAGAAGTGAACTGAATAAATTTATTCAAACTAGTAATATTGCAAAACTAGTAAGAGGTAAAGGCTTGCTTAATGCTATTGTTATTAATGATGACGAAGACAGTGACACCGCTTGGAATATTTGTATGGCATTACGCGATAACGGATTGCTTGCCAAACCAACGCACGGTAATATTATTCGATTTGCACCACCTTTGGTGATGAATGAAGAACAATTGTTAGATTGTGTTAGTATTATTACTAAAACACTAAAGCAGTTCGAAAACTAAAAATATTTTAAAAATTAGATAAAAAAAGAGGTTGTCTGAAAAGTCATTCTATTTTGATTTGTCAGGTTGGGCTTGTCGAAACCTATATTGATTATCAATACATTAAAA
>CAXMOQ010000095.1:0-9823 GCA_964195015.1 uncultured Flavobacteriaceae bacterium
TTATCTGTCCAGCCATAATCATCCAATCCCAAATAACTATCTACAATAGAATTTGTAACAATGGAAAATAATGCAGCTCCGTCATCGCTAGTATTGGTTAAAACCACGACACCAAGATTCAAATCAGGAATCATGATGGTTTTCGATAACATACCGGGCAAACCTCCGGTATGTGAAACACTCAAATTACCTAAAATATCTGATAGGTCCCAACCCAATCCATAACCGTTAAAGTGTGAATTATAGCGCGGGTTTGTACTGGCATCCAATTGCAGATATCGTCTACATTGGATAAAATACCTCCAGCAGCACCGTTAATCATTTCTTCGTAAACAGGAAGCGTTCTAATAGTCCCCGTATTGGTGTCATGTGGTATTGCTAAATTGCTTCTGTCCTTAACATAATCCAACGCTGCAAAAGTATTATCCATTTGCAGTGGTTCGATAATTCGTTTTGTAATAAAAGTTTCCTAGGTCATGCCACTTGCTCTTGCAATAACTTCGCCAGCGACCAGATACAACAAGTTGTCATAATCCCATTTAGTTCTAAACGCAGATACGGGTTTAAAATGCTGAAAGCTAGACAATAAATCTTCCATTGTAAAATCTGAACCATCAGGAAAAAACATAAGGTCTCCAATGCCTAAACCAAGTCCGCTGCGATGTGTTAGCAAATCTTGTATGTTGAAATTTTCGGTCACATAAGCGTTGTACATGGTAAATTCAGGAATATGGTCTTTCACTTTATCTTGCCACGAAAGCTTTCCTTCTTCAACCAAAATTGCCAAAGCCGTTGTGGTAAAGGCTTTACTATTTGAAGCAATGCCATAATTGGTATGCTCGTTCGCTTTTACTTGAGTGTCTACCGAAATAACACCATAACCTTTGTTGTGAATAATTTTGCCATCCTTTACAATAGCAACCGATAATCCAGCCATATTAAATTTACCCATGGCATAATTTACAAGCGAATCGACTTGCTTTGATGACATTTGTGCATAAGCAGTGCTATTCAGTAATAATACCAAAAGCATTATACTGGCAATTCTTAATTTTAGTAATTTCATATTGATTTTATTTATTAAAGTATTTTATAAGTAACTTGTTTTCTTTTTAATTCAACTCGATTCGTTTCTCCAACGTTCTGTCATTATTTTAGCGTAGGTTTCCCGTTCTTCTTCTTCGGCAGCTATGCGAATTTTCGATTTTAATTCCGCATTAGAAATCACACAAAAAGTCCATGGTTGTTTATGTGCTCCTGAAGGTGCTGTAGAAGCAGACATAATTATATTTTCGATGACTTCTTTAGGAACTGGTTGATTGGAATATTCCCTTACAGAACGTCTGCCGTCCATCCAATTATAAAACTCACGGCTTTTAGGTATTGATTCTTCTTCGGTACATGATTCTAATGGATACAGTACATGTTTATAACCGTTAATTAAAATACTCTCTTCTCCTTTCATTCTTAGTTCGTTTTGTTTTTTTCCTCTATCCAACGCGACATAAATTTAGTGCTTTGCATAGTATGATATTGTAACATTTGCCCTGTGAAGTTGTGGAGTCGTTTGCTGCAAAGATTATTTTGCAATTCTTCTACAGTTTTTATAAAATCTGGTTCTGAATATTTTTTATTAAAACGCTTGTTAATGATTTCAAAGCCATTTCTTTGCTTTGTTTTCCATACTTCTTGCTTATTATATAATTCTACAGCTTTATTGGCAAAAGCTTCTGGATTATCTTCTATAAAACCATTGCTATCTAAATTGCCGTACATACCTTCTGCTCCAATACTGGTGGTAACACAAGGCGTACCGTTTTGCATGGCATCAATTAGTTTGCCTTTTAATCCAGCACCGAAACGTAGAGGTGCTAAACACACTCTGGATTTTCGCATAATCTCACTAACATCGTAGGCAAAACCTTTAATGAGAAAACCTGCTTTTTCGTTGTGAAGCTCATTTGCCTTCTGCGAAACATAAGCACCATAAATATGTAATTCTGATTTCGGTAATTGTTTACGAATTAACGGCCAAATGCATTCTTTGAGATATAAAACGGAATTGTAATTAGGTTCATGCAAAAAGTTTCCTATGGTTATAAAATGATGGCGTTCTTCATAGTTCGGAAGGTTTCGAATTGTTTCATCAGATAATTCATCTAACATAAATGGCAAATAATGTAATAAAGAACGATCGACCTTAAACTGATTTTGAAGCATCTCCATTTCAGCTTCAGAAATAATTAAACTTAAATCACTTCTATAGATGCTCGCAATTTCTCGTTTTGAAACCTCATTAAACAAATACGTTGTGTCGAATTCCTTTTCATCTTTAAAGGCTTGTTGTCTGCCTTTTCTTAAACCATGTAAATCCTCGGTGTCCAAAATTCGCATGGCATATGGGCAATACTCTGCAACACGCCAACCAAATTGCTCTTCCATAGTAAAGCGATCAAACAAAACCATATCTGGTTTCAACGCTTTAATAAATACATCAAAACTTGAATTGTTTAGTTCTATATCGACTTGAGTCACGTTAATGTCATCGAGATTGAACGCTTTCTCACTTTTTGCACTTGGGCTTGCAAATGTAATTTGGTGTCCGGCAGATTGAAAGGCATGAATTAATTGCATCATCCTGCTTCCGGCCGCAGATGACTTTGGTTCTGGCCAGACGAAACCGATAATTAATACTTTTCTTGCCACGAATTCACTAATATTATTGGATTACATTTAAATGTGATTTCTCACATGCGTTCGAAATGCCTGTTAGCGGTAAACGGAATACCACTTTACTCCGGTTTAGGCGCTAAACTATATTTAAAGCGTACTTGTTTTGCCCAGGCAATTACACTTGCTATTTGCTCTTCGGTAAGATTCGCTTCATCATGCATCCATGTGTACGAGGGCAATGGCATGTCTTTTTTATCTACCATTTCAATAAGCTCCTCGAACTTATGATCCTTTTTCTTAACAGAATAATCATTCCATTTAGACATATTAAAATGTCCTTTTGCATGCTTAATATGGTCTGCCATCCAATAATTTACAGGCGTGATGTTATTATACCAAGGATAACGGGTTACACTGCTGTGGCAATCAAAACAACTTTCCTTTAGAATGCGTTTTACATTTTCTGGTGGGTTGGTATCTTCAAAAAAAGCAGCAATCGATTCTGTATAACCTTCATTTTTTTCTGGTCCGAAAAATTGTACAACGACTAGCACAATTAATAAGAGGATTAATATATTTTTAATAATTCGCATTTATACTTAATTTTAGAAACTTAAAAGTAGTAAAATAATCTTATGACTTTAGAAGAATTACATGAAGAATTAAGTTATGTAACGGCGTCACGTGAAAATCGATTAAAGTACGCCAATATGGTGTTAAACGATATGAGTTTATTCCCTAAACTTATTGATGTTTTATTTATGGTTGATGATAAGGTATCGTGTCATGCGGCTTGGGTTTTTGAATTTGTTTGCAAGGATTATATTTATGCCATCATTCCGCATTTAGATAAATTCACAAGTAACTTACACCGTCTTCGTTTTGATTCGTCAATACGCGCAGTTGCCAAAATTTGTGAACTTATAGCTAAAGAAAATTATTCGAAAGAAAACCTTACTATTAAAAAGTTTTTAACTGCTAAGCATAAAGAACAGATTATCGAAAATTCTTTTGACTGGATGATTAACAAAAGGGCAATTGCAGTAAAAGTGCATGCTATGAGCACCTTGTTTTTTTTAGGAAGAGATAATGATTGGGTGCATCCTGAATTAAAACAGATTTTAGAACGTGATTTTCAAATACAAAGTTCGGGGTTTAAAGCTAGAGCGAGACATATTTTAAAGAAGCTCAAAGCTGCATAATTTCCTTAAGTTCTGCTTCGGTTATTGTTAAGAGTTTACTTCTCGCTAAACGCGGTAATAATACTCTCCAATTTTCATCTTGATTAAAAATAGATTTAAGTATTGGCCTAGCTTTTTCAAATTCTTTATTGTTAAGTAAATTTACAGCATACCAATATTGCATTTCTAAATTATCTGGAAACAGTTTTTGAGCTTCTAAATACAATTTTTCAGCCTTTTCAGAATCCCCAACTTCCATAGCTAGATCTCCTCGGTTCATATAATCGTAAGCTTTATGAATCTTTATCAAACGCTCCAATTCTTGGATTGGATTTTGGTGGTCTTCAACTCGTAAATCCATAATTATATCTTCCCATGAATTTCCTGTCGCTTTGCCTTTAACAATTAAAATAGCAGCCGATTGCTTACCTCGAATATCACCCTTCTCAACTTGTGCAGCTTTTAGTGTTGCCAACATTCGATCACTTAAACTTCCCGAAGTTTTCTCAAAAGCCATTGCCATAGCATCCCAAACTGTATTGTTAAGCATCATATTCGCCTGTACTGAAAAGTTTTTTCCCATCGTATGCCCAGCCTCAACAATACATAAATTCCCAGTATGCGTAGCAATGTCCCCTTTTGTATTTAAAAAAGCAACTTGCCTATACATTTCGCCTTCGTCATTTTCAATTAAAACATTCAAGGCTTGTTGAGGAGACAGACCTTGCTCCATTAACGCCAATCCTTTTGGACCATAGCTTGGATTGACCAACGATTGTGTAGCTACAACACCTACTCCAGCCTGACCGTAAGTAACTACACTACCAACGCTAAACCAATGTGACTGCACAGCAACACCAATATTACCTGTTACAGAATCTCTTGCTACAATTGAATAGGTATGTGCAAAAGGTTCTGATTTTTTATAAGCTTGTGAGAACATACTTTGTGCAAAACTCAAAGCAATTAGGAGATATAATTTGTTCATTTTTAAAAATTTTATTTACTAATATAAATAATATTAAAGTCATAATTCATTTCTGAATTAATTATCTTTGCAACTTCAAAAAAACACAACAACCTATGTCATTATCTACGCTAAATGCTATTTCTCCTATTGATGGTCGCTACCGAAATAAAGTTGAAGAATTATCAAATTATTTTTCGGAAGAATCCCTGATAAAATATCGTGTTTTAGTAGAAGTTGAATATTTTATTGCGCTTTGTGAAGTTCCTTTGCAGCAACTTGAACCTGTTGATAACAATATATTTGAAGACCTGCGAAACATTTACAAAAATTTTACAGCCATTGATGCCACAGCAATAAAGGACATTGAAAATGTTACTAATCATGATGTTAAGGCTGTAGAGTATTTTATAAAGGAAAAATTTGATGCTTTAGGTTTATCAACATACAAAGAGTTTATACATTTTGGATTAACATCTCAGGACATCAACAACACAGCAGTTCCTTTAAGCATCAAAGATGCCGTAACTAATGTTTACGTTCCAGAATACAATACACTTTTAGAAAAATTAAAAGCACTTTCTACTGAATGGGCAGATATTCCTATGTTGGCCAGAACCCATGGTCAACCTGCGTCACCTACGCGATTAGGCAAAGAACTTGATGTTTTTGTGGTGCGTCTTGAAGCACAGTTTAATATTTTAAAGAACATTCCAAACGCTGCGAAATTTGGTGGTGCCACAGGTAATTTTAATGCACATCATGTGGCCTATCCAAATATTGATTGGAAACGTTTTGGCTCTCAATTTGTACAAGGAAAATTGGATTTACACCACTCATTCCCAACGACGCAAATTGAGCATTATGATCATCTGGCAGGATTATTTGACTGTCTAAAACGCATCAATACGATCATCATTGATTTTAATCGTGATATCTGGACCTACGTTTCCATGGATTACTTTAAGCAAAAAATCAATAAAGGTGAAGTTGGCAGTTCGGCAATGCCACATAAGGTAAATCCTATAGATTTTGAAAACAGCGAAGGTAATTTAGGTATTGCCAATGCTATTTTTGAACACTTATCGGCGAAGCTTCCGTTGTCCCGCTTACAACGTGATTTAACTGATAGTACCGTTTTACGTAATGTTGGTGTGCCTTTCGGCCATACCTTAATTGGGTTTAAATCCACTTTAAAAGGTCTGAATAAATTACTGTTGAATAAAGCAAAATTCGAATCAGATCTTGAGCAAAACTGGGCTGTGGTAGCTGAAGCTATTCAAACCATATTACGTCGTGAAGGCTATCCTAATCCGTATGAAGCGCTAAAAGGTCTGACAAGGACAAATGAAAGCATTACACAAATCTCAATATCTAATTTTATTGATACTCTAGATGTTAGTAATGCCATCAAAGCAGAGCTAAAAGTAATAACGCCAAGCAATTATACCGGGATTTAATTTTTTAATTATGTTAAGCAGTAAACAATCTTTAATCCTTTGTGCTTTTATAGTTGTTGGTTTTTCCGTTTCTGGAGCGCTTGGTATTTTAGATAATTATGTGGTTATAACCGTCTTGTTGTTAGCATTTATTGCTGTTATTGTGAATCTGTTTCTGCATAAAGATAACGACGATAAGGATTAAGAAGTTTCAAATAAAATTGAATAAAAAATGGCACCTTAATTAGGAAGCCATTTTTTATATTAATATCACAACTATCTATTGAAAGAATTCCATAAATTCTGCAACATTATTTTCTTCTGAAGTTGCATTTTTCACAACGTCTCCCAGCATCATTAATTTAGCAGGCTCCATATTATCTCCTAAAACCCTAACTATAGCAAAACCTTTATCTTTAGAACTTCCAAAAATAATAAGCTCGTCAATAGTGGTATCTGTACCAATATACTTTACGGTAAACCTACCAATTGAAGAATTTCCTCCAGTAATCAACTCTTCGTATTTATCATCCTTTAAAATGTTTTGTACTTTAGTTAATTCGGCTTCGTATTCCGCTACATTGTCCTCGGTTAACGTATAGCCTAACATATTAAGTTTGTTTACTGACTCGTATGCTTCTTTTTGTTCTTCGGTTAAAGTAGTCTCATCAATATTCACGAAACTTGTTGGTATATCTACAGATATAAAGTTTGCTGCTTCTTGATTATCTACAAAATAAAATTGTAAAGATTCGCCTTGGTTACAGCTTATTAAGCTTACCGTTAAAAGTAAGCTTAATACTGCTTTATAGATTGTTCGTTGCATGATTGATTGTTTGTTTTACTCTTTCTTTAATTTGTCACTTCCGGGTAAGTCCATTTTACTTGTAAGTTTAGAGATTTCATTTAAATTAATGTCTCCCGTTAAAGACACAACAACGGTTTCAATCTCTCTGTTCTTACCATTAATGTTAATATCTTTACCTTTTGTAACTTCATTTAAGCCGTTAACAAAGATTAAAAGCTCCTTAACATGGTCGGAATCTTTTCCTTCCTGTACATAAAATTTAACTTCTACACCATCGTCTTTAACTTCCATTAATTCTTCTAAAGAACCAGAACGTGATTTTACCCATCCCGCAATATCGTTAGAAATTGCTTTGTTATCTGTAACTATGGTTTTAAAACTTGTAATACTTTTTACCATTTCTACATACGCTTTTGTTTCAGGATCATCTGTATCTATATCCATTTTTGCCAACATTTGGAACATTTTTGGTTTTATTGATACATAGGTTACATCGGGGTTGTCGCTATATTTTTCAAAAATATTTTGACCCATTGATGTTAATGGAAATAACATGATTGCCATTACGAATACTACTAGTTTATTTTTCATCGTTTTTGTTTTTAAATTTACTATTGTTTTCATTTGTTTGTTTTTTAATTGATTTGTTTTTTACTGTTTTGTCTTGAAAATTATGTTTGTTGTATTTTCGACTTCATTAAGGTATCCAACATGCGATACCCCTTTTTGCAGTTCACCTAGGTAACCCACTTGTGCGGCACCTTTATTGAAACTGCTCGAAATCATTTCTAACGATTTTACGACTTCGTTATAAGCCATATCCGGGTTATCATAAGTTCCTAAATCTTGATTAAAAAAAGGCACATTAAAATAAAACCCTAACATAAGAACTGCTACTGCTGCGACAGAAATCCATTTGTAAATTGATATACGTTTAGATTCTAATGGAACGTCTTTGGTAAATTGTTCTTCATGATTTACCATGAAATACGTGAACATTGGTTTATACATTTCTAAATGTGGCGCTACAGTCTCTTTTGTGAAATAGTGTTTTAACTGCTGCTCTTCTTTTAGCGATGTTTCGCCGTTGTCGTATTTCTCTAGTAATTTTTCTATATTATTTAATACCATAACTGTGTGTATTAGTCAATTTTTCTCTTATTGTTTTTCTTGCTCTGGATAGCGTTACACGTATTGCTGTGTTATTCATATCCAACATTTTGCTTATTTCTTCAAAATCATATTGTTCTATATCCCGAAGCTGAATCACAAGCTTTTGTTGTTCAGGCAAATCTTCAATTATTCTTTCTACCCAGCTTAAACTATCGTTTAATTCAACCTGTTTTTGTAATGACACATTATGGTCTTCATAATTACTATGAACAATCTTTAAATTTTGCGCTTGCTTCGATTTTAATTTATCTAAACAAAAATTCTTTGTCATTGTCATGGAAAAAGCTTCTACATTTTTATATTCCTGTATCTTCTTTTTATTATTCCAAAGTTTCATTAAAATCTCTTGCGTTGCGTCTTCGGCTTCTTCAGTCGAAACTAACAATCGTTTTGCTAAACGAAAGACTTTATCTTTAAAAGGCATGACAATATTTAAAAATTCTGTCTGCGTCATTTTTTGGTTTGGTTATAAACGGCTTTAATTTTGCTGTTTGATATTACGACGAGCAACTCACTATTTTGTTACAAATAATTTTTATTACAAAATAATGTAAGTAAATTTAGCGTTTTAGAGACTAAAATTGCAAAAAGAAATCCCTATGAAAATTTTAAAGACCTTAACACTAGTCCTTATAGTTTGTGGTTTAGCGACCAGTTGCTTTGAAGATAATGACGACAATGGTATTTTATCTAGTGAAATAAACGATTTTGTCTGGAAAGGCATGAATTTCTGGTATTTGTATAAAGATAATGTCCCAGACCTCGCAAATGATAGGTTTTCTAGTGACGAAGAATATGGAACCTATTTAAATACGTTTTCAGAACCAGAAGAATTATTTGAAAGCCTAATATACCAAAGACCTACGGTTGATAGATTTAGCTGGATTGTAGATGATTATATTGCATTGGAACAATTATTAAACGGTACTACAGTTAGTAATGGTTTAAAATTTTATTCTTTCCCACCGCCAGGAAATTCTTCCGATAGAATTCTTGCAATCAGACAGGTATTAGTAAATAGTGTTTCAGATAACCAAAATTTACAAAGAGGTCAATATATTAATCAAATTGATGATATCACTTTAACCGTAGATAATATTAATCCCCTTTTAAGTCAAGACACGTATACCCTTCACTTTGCAGATTACAACGATAATGGAACCCCAGAAACAGGCGACGATACTTTTACTTCAAATGGAGCTACCACAACGCTAACTAAAGTCCCTTTTACAGCAAACCCAATACATAGAGCTGAAATCATTAATGTAGATGGTGAAAACCTTGGATATTTAATGTACAACGGATTTAATGCAAGTACAACAGACCTTAATAATGTGTTTGGCTCTTTTAAAAGTTCTGGTGTTACCAATTTGGTGCTTGATTTACGTTATAATCCCGGTGGTTTTATAAGTAATGCTATATTGTTATCAAGTATGATTACGGGACAATTTACAGGAGATATATTCAGTACCGAACAATATAACAATGAAATTCAAGCTATTCTGGAAGCAGATAATCCAGAGTTTTTAATTAATAGATTTATTAATAATGATGATGGGATGTCATTAAATAGTTTAAATCT
>CAXMOQ010000096.1:0-9761 GCA_964195015.1 uncultured Flavobacteriaceae bacterium
AAACCAATTGCGGTTTAAACCAAGCCGTAATATTAAAAGGGCTAAAATAATGGCGAAAGTGTATGGTTGTAAATCGATCTGAAAAAAACTCGTTAAAGTACATGGTTTCAAAACTGTCAATTCCGGCAACCGAAAAACGTTGTAGAATAGTTTCTTTATTTATATTATTGGGATAGGCGTGGTATAAATGTGTAAGCGGTGCGTCGCCATGTGCAAGCCCTGCATTAAGCGTAATTCTGGAAAATGCATCCTTTTTTTGCTTGATTTCATAAATTGTTCTAAAATCTATTTTAGAAAAGTTAAAGTCACTGTCCAACACGCCTTTAACGCTTTTGGTATATTGAAGTGTGAATTTAGGAAATCCTACATTGACCTCTTTTAATTTTGTATCAATGAGTTCATAGCTACTAAACGGGCTCCATTGTAATGAGATTATTGCCGTGCTAAGGTTAAATTCGCTGTAGGTTTTATTGTCCAAGGCATATTGATAACCGTATGTTGGATTAATATTGTCTACCGAAAATTGCGTCTCTGTTAAAAGATGTGGAGCAACTTGATGCTCGATGGATATCGCTTGAGAGATATATTTATAAAACAAATCGATATTTAGAAGACGTGGTTCGAAAAATGAAAAAAAACGTTTATCGGTTAAAAATTTAGAGCTTCCTGTTTCTTGAATATCATCGGTGTACGAAAAATTTAACCAGGTATTTGTATTAGGGACAACTCGAACTCCACCACCGATACTGTATTTAAAGCGATCATCTCTAAATCCGTATACGAGGTAACCATTTAACCTATACTTTTTTGAAAACGCATCGTTGGTAACACCGCCCAAACCAGACCTTATGCCTTCGTATTGATTATATTTTATAAGATATCGAAGATCAATATCTATATACTTGGTTGGGAAATAACCATTGCCAAGCTGTTTAACGAATAACGTTTTTTTGATAGAATCATTAGATGCATTATTAGCTTCTAGTGTTTGTGCTTTGCTGTTAAGGAAAAGCAAAAAGAATAATAAAGAGAAGCATAGTTTATGCATGCATAGATTGTAAAAGCTTAATTATTGAAGTAACCGGATTTAAATTTATTACTAGGTTAACGAAAAATTTTATAAAAATGTATAAAAAAGCGTTCCAATAGCTATCTAGATGGTCGCATTCTACTTATATTGTCATTATTTCTTTTTCTTTAGCTGCTAAAATATCATCAATTTTGGCAACATGTTTGTCGGTCATGTTTTGTATATCTATTTCAGCATTTTTCTTCAAATCTTCTGAAATATCATCAGATTTCTTAATGTCATTATTAGCCTCTTTACGAGCATTTCTAACACCAACTTTAGCATCTTCAACTTCAGATTTTGCTTGTTTCACCAAATTAATTCGCCGTTCTTCAGTCAATGGCGGCACGTTAATGATAATAGATTCACCATTATTCATGGGATTAAACCCTAGATTTGCAATCATAATAGCGCGTTCAATTTCCTGTAACATATTCTTTTCCCAAGGCTGCACAGTAATAGTTCTACCATCCGGAGTGTTCACATTAGCAACTTGTTGCAAAGGCGTAAGTGAGCCATAATAGTCTACCATGACACTACCGAGCATTGTGGGACTGGCTTTGCCAGCTCTAATATTAACAAGCTGTTTTTCAAGATGTTTTACAGCATTATCCATGGCTTCTTGAGCAGTATCCAGTATAAATTGTATCTCTTCGTTCATCGTTTTAAACTTTTAATTCAATCTAAATTCAAAAAATTCGTCAATCTTATAGATTCACTTCGGTGCCAACATTTTTACCGGAAACGACTTTTAGTAAATTTCCTTTTTTATTCATATCGAATACAATGATTGGCAATTTATTTTCTTGGCTTAATGTAAACGCCGTTGTGTCCATTACTTTCAGACCTTTACGTAACACGTCATCAAAACTTATGTTGTCAAACTTTATCGCGGTATCATCTTTTTCCGGATCCACATTATAAATACCGTCCACCCGTGTACCTTTTAAAATAACATTGGCTTCAATTTCTATAGCGCGCAAAACTGCGGCAGAATCCGTTGTAAAATAGGGGTTTCCGGTACCACCACCAAAAATAACAACGCGGCCTTTTTCTAGATGCCGTATTGCTCTTCTACGAATAAAAGGCTCGGCAACTTCATTAATTTTTATTGCCGATTGCAGTCGGGTAGGAACGTCTTCATTTTCCAGAGCACTTTGTAATGCCAATCCATTTATAACGGTAGCGAGCATACCCATGTGGTCGCCCTGTACACGATCCATACCATTGCTTGCTCCGGCAACACCTCTAAAAATGTTTCCGCCACCAATAACAATGGCAATTTCCACACCTTTTTGGGAAAGTTCTTTAATATCTTGAGCATATTCTGATAGCCTAACAGGATCTATACCATATTGACGATTTCCCATTAAGGCTTCTCCAGATAATTTTAATAATATTCTTTTATATTTCATCAGTTAATTTATGGTTATTAAAAGATTCCCTACCGATAGCTATCGGAATTCATGGGAACAAGAGTTCAACAAATATAATCATTATCTTAAATTGGAAACGAAGAATTTTAGGTATAAAAAAAGCTTCGATTAATTTCGAAGCTTTTTTTATGAAATTTGAATAATTATTATCCTAATGAAACACGCTTAAAAGCTGTTACAGAAACATCACCATAAGATTCTACATATTTGGCAACGGTAATTTTATCATCTTTAATAAAATTTTGATCCAACAAACACTGTTCTTGATCTAAAGTGGTATTATCAGAAATGAATCTTTCCATTTTACCAGGAAGAATTCTATCCCAAATTTGTTCTGGTTTGCCTTCAGCTTTAAGTTCTGCTTTAGCATCTTCTTCAGCTTTAGCTAATACATCTTCGGTTAATTGCGCCATAGAAATGTATTGAGGTACATTTTTAAGTGTTTTACCCAAACGACCAAGTTCGATATTATCTTTTTCAATAACAGCAATTCTCGCTTCAAGCTCTGAAGCTATAAAAGCAGGATCAAAATCTTTGTAAGATAAAGTTGTTGCTCCCATTGACGCTACTTGCATTGCTAAATCTTTAGCCAATATTTCTGCATTATCAACTTCATTGGATAATCCTACCAGAGCAGCAATTTTATTGATGTGAACGTAAGTACCTACAAAAGGTGCTTCTAGTTTTGCAAATGCGTTAATGTCTAATTTTTCACCAATAACACCAGTTTGCTCGATTAATTTATCGGCAACCGTCATGCCTCCAAAATCGGCAGCTAAAAATTCTTCTTTCGAATTGCAGTTTAAAGCGATTTCAGCAAGCTGGTTTGCCAATGCTACAAAGTTTTCATTTTTACCAACAAAGTCGGTTTCACATCCTAATACAATTGAAACTCCAACGGTATTATCGGCATTTATTTTAGAGACTGCAGCACCTTCACTAGATTCACGATCCGCTCTTTGTGCCGCAACTTTTTGACCTTTTTTACGTAATACTTCGATAGCTTTATCGAAATCACCTGCAGCTTCGACTAATGCTTTTTTGCAATCCATCATTCCGGCGCCTGTGGCTTGTCTTAATTTATTTACTTCTGCCGCTGTTACTTTTACTATAGCTTCCATATGTTTTAAAATTTTAAAAGCCGTTTAATTTTTTTCTAAAAAAGAAAGAACCAAACGACTTTAAAAGGTTGTATTAATGTTATTTATTCTTCTTCTTCGGCTGCAACTTTAGCAACTGGAGCGGCTTTAGCTTTAGGAGCAGTTTTTTCAACTACGGCTTCTACTTTTGCTTCAACAGCAACTTCAGGAGCTTCTTCCTTAACTGGAGCTGTTGCGTCTTTTTCTGCTTTACGTTCGGCTAAGCCTTCAGTAATAGCATTAGTGACGTGCGTTAAAATTTTATCGATAGATTTAGAAGCATCATCATTTGCAGGGATAACATAATCAACTTGACGTGGATCCGAGTTGGTATCTACCATTGCAAAAATTGGAATGTTTAATTTTTGTGCTTCTTTTATTGCTATGTGCTCACGTTTAATATCAACCACAAATAAGGCGCCTGGTAAACGTGTCATGTCGCTAATAGAACCTAAATTCTTTTCTAATTTAGCTCTTAAACGATCTACTTGTAAACGTTCTTTTTTAGAAAGTGTCATGAATGTACCATCTTTCTTCATACGATCGATAGAGGCCATTTTTTTAACAGCTTTTCTAATCGTAACAAAGTTGGTTAGCATTCCGCCTGGCCATCTTTCGGTAATGTAAGGCATGTTTATCGCGCCAGCTTTTTCGGCTACAATATCCTTAGCTTGCTTTTTTGTTGCAACAAATAAGATCTTACGACCTGAAACCGCAATTTTGCTTAATGCAATTCCAGCTTCTTCAATTTTTGCTGCTGTTTTGTAAAGGTTGATAATATGGATGCCGTTGCGTTCCATATATACGTAAGGCGCCATGTTTGGATCCCATTTACGTGTTAGGTGACCGAAGTGTACACCTGCTTCAAGTAATTCTTTTACTTCTACTGCCATTTTGTAATAGTTTACGTTCTGTTGATTAGCAATGATTAAGTGGTTGCGTTTTTCGCTCGCCTTAACCATTTAGATGCTTAACTAAATCCTCATGCCACTGGCGTGATGGACAACAATAACTGGGTTTTATACTGAACTGTTTCAGTATCTTTTTGTTTTAAACTGAATTATTTTCAGCTTTTTTGTAATAAATGATTGGAGTTTCTCATGATGAGATGCCCAATCAAGTTGAGGGTTTTAACGTTTAGAGAATTGGAACTTTTTACGCGCTTTTTTCTGTCCGAATTTTTTACGCTCCACCATTCTTGGGTCTCTTGTTAATAATCCTTCAGGTTTTAACACGATTCTGTTTTCTGGATCTAATTCGCACATCGCGCGAGAGATTCCTAAACGAACAGCTTCTGCCTGACCTGTAATACCGCCTCCGAATACATTTACTGTAATATCAAAGTTGCCATCATTGTTAGTCAAAGCTAAAGGTTGATTTACTTTGTACTGCAATGTTGCTGTAGTAAAGTAGTTAGCTATATCTTTTTTATTAATCGTGATGTTTCCTTTTCCTTTGGCAACATACACACGAGCAACAGCCGTCTTTCTACGGCCAATTTTGTGAATTACTTCCATTTATTTGAATTCGTTTAAGTTAATTGTTTTTGGTTTTTGAGCCTCATGTGTGTGCTTTGAACCTACAACAACATTTAAATTACGGAATAAATCTGCTCCTAATTTGTTTTTAGGTAACATTCCTTTTACTGACTTTTCTACTAATCTTGCCGGATCTTTTCCAAACAATTCTGTAGCAGATAAGCTTCTTTGACCACCTGGATAACCTGTGTAACGAATGTACGTTTTATCGTTCCACTTGTTTCCTGTTAAGTTGATTTTTTCTGCATTTATAACTATAACGTTATCGCCGCAATCAACGTGTGGTGTGAAGTTAGGCTTATGTTTCCCTCTAATGAGTTTTGCAACTTTAGAAGCTAAACGACCTAATGTTTGACCTTCAGCATCAACTAAAACCCACTGCTTGTTCACAGTAGCTTTGTTTGCCGAAATCGTTTTGTAGCTTAATGTATCCACACTTATTATTTTTTCTTATTAAACATTCCTCTCTTAAAAAGAGTTTGCAAATTTACGATTATATATTTGATTACCAAATAGTGAAACATGAATTTTTGCCAATAAATTCATGCTGATAGGATTGCTATTTATTTTGGGTTTAAAAACAAACTAAATCTGCAATAATCGGCTTACAAATAATGATGCTAAAACCTAGAACACATGTTAATAAATGTCCAGATAACATTATATTAAACAGTCCTAAATTATTATCTATTCCGAATAAATTTCAGGGTTAGGATAGAAAGCGGCTAAAGCAAACCAATAACTTACTACAGATTTCGCTGGTGTTAATGTTTCTCCCATTCGTGATCCCGAAATGGCCTCTCCAAAAACAGACCAAATATTACCTTCATTATCTTTAAAGAATCCTTCTGAACCTGTAAAGTCATACTCAAAAGTTAAGTTTAGGTAGTCGCCAGTTAATTGAAATGCCTGTATTAGGTTTTTATTACCTACGACTAAATAATCTTTTCCATTAAATGACTCTTGAATAACTTTGCCATTTACAAAACTTATAAATTTATATGCTTTGGATTTGTCATCATCAATAATACCATAAACTCTTTCTTTAAAGGGTAAAGCCTCATTTATAGGGGAAAAAGGAAAAAGAAAAGAATTATCTGAAGCTAAATAGTCACTATACGGATTAATGCCATAATTTCTTGAAAAGCCTGTATCTGTACTCAATACTTTGGTATTTGGATATAAGGTTTTCCAGGTTAACCAATTGGTTTCAACAACATTTATTAACGTAGGTTCATCACGAATTAAATCGCCACTTATGCATTGTAATTTAATTTGCGACCAATAGCTGTTCGTATTCCTATCATATAATATTAAATTGGCATTATACAATAAACCAGAAACCCCAAAGGTAGAGGTTGTTCCATTAGAAATGCTTTTCCATCCAAAAGATGTTCCAGTCAAAGGACAAAAATTAATCGTTACTAATTCTCCATTCAAATCATCATTGGTTATTTCATGCCAGTTTAAAATTGAAAGTGGATATGCCTTTACTTCATTATTCTTAACGATCCCAATAACTAAATCATTATCACTTAAAAAAGTTTGGCTAGATGCATTAATAAATATGGGATTGTCGATAGATGGGATTCCGTCTTTTCCAGGACCACCGTCTTTAATTTCTGAAACAGGAACTAGCCATTCAGTCACATTTCCATTATTTCCAGACGGAGTTTCCGGGGCGTCATCGTTATTACTTCCACTACAGGATGCTAATAATATGACTGTAAATAAATACATTACATTTTTTTTCATGGCGTTTAATTTAAATCGATAATATTTGATTTTGGAATTATTTTGAACAATAAACCAGTAGTCAATCGATACGTTGGTGTTAATTGAGTCCCATCTACATTACTATAAATGGGAAGTTCGGCGCTTGCAGAAAAAGTAATTTTAGGGGTGATATTTATTGAGAATTTGGGGATAATTGAAATCCAATTACCACCAGTATTGTCTAAATCAAATCCATCTATTTTATCTTGACCAGCATTTCTATATTTAAAAGAAATACTCGGACTTGATAGTGTATTCAACAATAAGAATTCATCCGAAAAACCTAAATAAGTTTGAAATTCGTTACCAAATTGGTAAGTTAAATCTTCTAAATACGAATTATTTGTACCCGTTCCTCTATATGTTATTCTTGAAGAGATATTGAAAGAAGGTCTGAAATTAAAGCTTTTAAAAAAGAGTGACCAAAATATTATATCCCAAGCATTACTGCCTGGCTGCAAATCGGCAGCAAATATGATGCCTTGATCATTTGTTTCTGTTGTAGATCCCAATGGCAATTTAGTCCCTATGCCTACATTTATAGCACTGTTTTTACCAATAGCATTTGGGAAATTGTATTTCAACAGTATAATGGCGTCACCAACACCGGACGTTTGATCTAGATTTTCATTCTCAAACTGCGATATTTTTCTACGTTGATTAACCCAAGTAAATAAACCCTCAACCGCAAATCTATTGGTAATAGTATAACCTATGTTAAATAATACCGAATGAGTTATTCGTAATCTGGCATTATCATCTAATGTTGTTGTTCCGTTATTTAGGGTGTTTAAATTATTGTAATCATAATTAAATCCAATTTGTGTAGTCCCCTTTTCAGAAACTGCTAATCCTATATTATTAGATAAGGGAATACCACCCGAACAACACGTTTGGGCATTTAAAAAAAAAGACGCATGTGAAAATATGGCGAAAAAGAAAACCTTAAACTTCATGGCAAAACCCTTTTAGTAATTAAAAGGTCGATATGCTTAAGATTACCTTACCTAAAGAATGTTAATTGTTTAATGCGCCTCCAGCCAATTATCGCCAATATCTAAATCGACATCAAGTGGCACCGAAAGCTTATAAGCGTTTTCCATTTCGGTTTTAACGAGTGTTTTTATGGTTTCTAATTCTGGTTTATAAACATCAAAAACCAATTCATCATGCACCTGTAAAAGCATTTTGGTTTTGTAGTTGCCTTCTCGAAGTTTCTCGTGAATATGAATCATAGCAATCTTAATAATATCGGCAGCACTCCCTTGTATGGGTGCATTTACGGCGTTTCGTTCTGCGGCTC
The DNA here is from genome assembly GCA_964195015.1 of uncultured Flavobacteriaceae bacterium. GTDB lineage: Bacteria > Bacteroidota > Bacteroidia > Flavobacteriales > Flavobacteriaceae > CAXMOQ01. The sequence continues at coordinate 8,262 of CAXMOQ010000096.1, forward strand.
CCCTTACAACGGCATTTCTGGAATTAATGTCCTTTAAATAACGACGACGGCCTAAAACCGTTTGCACATAACCGTTATCTCTAGCAAAATCAACCTGCTCGCTTATAAAGTTTCGTAATTTGGGGTAAGTTGCATAATAGGTCTCGATAAGTTCCTTGGCTTCACTTCGCGATAGACCGGTTTGATTGCTTAGTCCAAAAGCAGATACGCCATAAATGATTCCGAAGTTTACGGTTTTAGCATTACTACGTTGCTCACGAGTGACTTCACTTAAAGGCACATTAAAGACTTTCGCCGCTGTTGAGGCATGAATGTCCTCACCATTTTTAAACGCATTAATCATGTTTTCTTCTTCGCTTAATGCCGCAATAATGCGTAATTCTATTTGTGAATAATCTGCTGCGAGTAAAGTGTAGTCTTCGCTTCGCGGAATAAATGCCTTTCGCACTTGGCGTCCACGTTCTGTACGGATTGGAATATTTTGAAGATTAGGGTTGTTACTGCTCAATCGCCCTGTAGCAGCAACGGTTTGCATATAATCGGTATGCACGCGTCCTGTTAATGGTTCTACTTGTGTGGGTAAGGCATCAACATAAGTGCTTTTTAATTTGGCAAGTCCGCGATAGTCTAAAATATGTTGGATAATCTCATGGTCTTTTGCTAAATAAGACAGAATATCTTCAGAGGTTGCATATTGTCCGGTTTTGGTCTTTTTGGGTTTATCAACCAGTTTTAACTTTTCAAATAGAATAATACCTAATTGTTTAGGCGATGCAATATTGAACTCTTCTCCGGCAGCTTCATAGATTTTTGTTTCTAAAGTTTTGATGTCGTTGTTTAAGTCTTCAGATAATGAATTCAGAAATTTGGTATCTAAATTGATGCCTTCCAATTCCATATCGGCCAGTACACGAAGTAAAGGCACTTCAATCTCATCAAATAATTTTTGAATGTTTGCTTCGCCTAATTCATTTTGAAAATGTTCTTTTAATTGAAGCGTTATATCTGCATCTTCAACCGCATATTCGGTTTGCTTGTCTAATGTAACCTCGCGCATCGATAATTGATTTTTTCCTTTTTTACCAATCAGTTCTGTTATTGAAATTGGTGTGTAATTCAAATAGGTTTCTGCCAGTACATCCATGTTATGTCGCATATCCGGATTGATGAGGTAATGCGCCAACATAGTGTCAAAGAGTTTCCCTTTTACTGCAACATTATATTTGGCCAAAACCTTAATATCGTATTTTAAATTCTGACCAATTTTCTCGATGGATTCACTTTCAAAAAAGGGGCGTAACTGCTCGATGAGTTCTTGAGCTTCATTTTTATCTTCTGGGAACGGCATGTAGAGGCCTTTGCCGACTTCCCATGAAAAGGCGATACCAACCAACTCGGCAGTTATGGGATTAATGCCAGTGGTTTCGGTATCAAAACAAACAGAAGTTTGATTCATTAAGTTTTTAATAAACAATTTTGTTGCCATACCAGAAGCAATAC
>CAXMOQ010000097.1:0-9451 GCA_964195015.1 uncultured Flavobacteriaceae bacterium
TACAATGCGATAAGACTTGACAATTCTACAACAATGATTATTCTACCTGAAGGTAGTGAAAAACTGATAAACGAATTTTTAAAATAAAAGGTTATGAAAAAGACAGAAATCTTACCTAAAGACATTTGGAACGATAAAAAACTCAATAATATAAATGAGTTCATCAAGAATCATTCTGATAATCAGTCTAAAGAAATAAAAATCAAGAATAAACTTCTTTCAATTCAATATAAATTGGAAGATTATATAGAAAATCAAAGAAAATGAAGTACTCGATATATTAGATTTTGTAAAAATGTATTTAAAAGCATTGGATATAACAAAACTGGATTTGGCCAAATATTTTGGGATGAGGGATAGTAACCTACACAAATATTTGACTGGAAAGAGAAAATTAAACCCAGAAGTTGTATTGAAAATTAGTTCATTTTCTCATACAAAACCTGAATATTGGTATAGAGTACAAGTGAAGAATGAGTTAGTGAAATTAAAAAAGGAAAGAGCAAAGGACTACGATAAATATGATTATATTTAAGGTGGTTCATCACGGCCTAAAAAATAATTTTTAGAAGACCCTAGGGAATACTTGTAATAATCTTCTTGGAGATTATTTGGAGAGTCTATTAATATGATAATTTGATTGTCAAAGGAATTTTCACAAACCTCACCATCTGAATTTTCATTATGTTGGGATGAAATATCTGTCATCGGAAAAACCGATAGTTTTTTAATCTTTTAAGTCTAAACAAATATAATGGTTTACAGTGTAAAAGAGTATGTATAATGGTAATTCAGATTATCATTTAATTAAAGCACGGTATAACTGGGATACCTTTTAAAACCGTTGCGGTTATTGACATACAAAGCTTTCGAGAGCATATTTAGGAGCACTAACGAAAAAACCCTTGAAAATCAACTGATAATCAAGGGTTTACAGGTTTTAAAAGTGGTACCTCCAGGAATCGAACCAGGGACACACGGATTTTCAGTCCGTTGCTCTACCAACTGAGCTAAGGTACCTCGCTAAAGCGATCCTACCCACCAAAGTAATCTTCTGTGCGTAGGCGGGTGCAAATATATATCCAATTTTAGTATTGGCAAAAGAAAATTTATAAAAAATCTTTTTATGTGGCGTTAATATTTTTTTAACGTTTCCATGAAACTTGTTATTAGTATAATATGCAATATAAGAATAGATATTGTTACTCGTTTTGTAAATTTACAGCTTTTAATTTAAGAGATGAACTTAATTATAGATGTCGGGAATACCTCTGCGAAACTTGCTGTTTTTGATGCGCATACAATGGTTCATAAAGAAGTTGTTGAGGCAAAAAACCTTTTAAAATCTTTAAAGACAACTAAAAACAGATACAAAGCTTTAGATCAGGCCATTATATCATCAGTTGGAAAACCTGATACATCCATAGTTGCGTATATTAATACCGAGTTCCATGTTTTAGTTTTAAATGCACAAACAAAACTTCCTTTTAAGAATTTTTATAAAACGCCTAATACATTAGGTGTCGATAGAATAGCACTGGTTAGTGCTTCAGTTCAGCAATTTTCAGATAAAAATGTTCTCATCATTGATGCAGGCACCTGTATTACTTACGATTTTATTAATGCTAAAAACGAATATCTGGGCGGTGCCATTTCTCCTGGAATAAGAATGCGTTACCAGTCCCTAAATAATTTTACAGCAAACTTACCATTATTGGAAACAGAATGGCCAAATAATGTTGTTGGTAATACCACGGCAAATTCAATGCATTCAGGAATCGTTATTGGTGTTTTAAAAGAAATTGATGGTGTAATTTATGACTATCAACAAAAATATTCAGATTTAACAGTTATTTTAACAGGAGGAGATACTAATTTCTTGTCTAAACAATTAAAAAGTAGCATATTTGCGAACTCTAATTTTCTTTTAGAAGGATTGAACTATATTTTACAATTTAATTCACATTAATGATAAAAAAACTTGTATTAGTTTTTATTGCACTTTTTGCAATTCAAAGTTACGCTCAAGAAGGTACGACATCACCTTATTCTTTTTACGGTATTGGTAGCCTTAAATTTAAAGGCACGGTTGAGAATAGAAGTATGGGTGGCTTAAGTATCTATAGCGATAGTATTCATGTTAATTTACGAAATCCAGCGTCTTATGCGAGTCCTAATCTTGCCATCTATAATAAAGAAGGAAGACCTGTAAAGTTTGCTATTGGTGGCGGCAACTCCAGTACAGACCTAAAAAGTAGCACAGAAAGTGATAAGGCAAAATCTTCAACATTCGATTATATCGCAATATCTATACCTTTGGGTAAATTTGGTGCGGGATTTGGAGTGTTGCCATACACAGCTGTAGGGTATAAACTAGAGACTACCTATGATAATGGGGATTTATACGAAAGATTTAGAGGGTCAGGTGGTGTTAATAAAGCTTACTTTTCGTTGGCGTACCAAATTACCAAATCCTTAAGCTTTGGGGTGGATGCCAATTATAATTTTGGAAATATTAAAAATGATGTGCTTGAATTTACTTACGATAATGAGGGAGAGATAGCATCGTACCAATCTCGACAAAATAACAGATCGGATTTAAGCGGATTAAACTTCAATTTAGGCTTATCTTATAAAGCCATGATAAGCGATAAGTTAGAATTAGTTTCGGGACTTACATATACTCCAGAAGCCAATTTAACCTCAAAAAACGAGCGCTCATTTTCTACAGTTACTATAAACGCCTTAACGGGGCAAGAATTTGTAGTGAATACCATTGATGGTGAAGACGGTCTTATTGCTGCTGGATTAAAGGAAACAGACTTAATCCTACCGTCTAAATTTTCCTTTGGTGCCGGCATAGGGCAACCAAGAATATGGTTTATTGGCGCAGAATACGCCGCGCAGAAAACAAGTAAATTTTCTAATGATTTGTATAGTGATAGCGCTACTACCTTCGAGGATGCTTCAACGTTTTCACTGGGTGGATTCTACATACCAAAATACAATTCATTTGCCAGTTACTGGAAACGTGTTGTTTATAGAGCAGGTCTGCGTCAGGAAAAAACAGGATTGAATATCAATAATGAATCTATAAACGAGTTTGGCATATCTTTTGGAGTAGGATTACCAATAGGAAATTTATTCTCTAATGCAAATTTAGGATTCGAAATTGGTAAACGCGGAACAACAAACAGCAATTTAATTCAAGAGAATTTCATAAACTTCCAGATTAGCTTATCTTTGAACGATAGATGGTTCAACAAAAGGAAATATGACTAACAGATTAAAAAATTAATATCATGAAGACGAAAATTACATTATTATTGGTCATTTTATTTTTAGGATCTAATATAAGTTTTGCGCAACCCAATGAAGAAGATATGGCGACACTGTCAATTATGACGGAGTATGCCAAAGCAAAAAACTACGATGCCGCTTACGATCCTTTTATGGAAATAAGACAACGGAACCCAAAATTTAACAGAGCCATATTTGTATATGGTGAAAAAATACTGAACGATAAAATTAAAAAATCGTCAGGTGCTGATCAAGTAGCATACATTAACGATCTTTTAAAACTTTGGGAAGAAAGACAAACGTATTTTGCAAGTAAAACACCGAAAGGAGAATATGCCGCAAAAGCATGCCAGTTGATGTTTGATTATAGAACAGGATTAAATAAAGGTGAAGAGGAATTGTATAAATGTTTTGATGATGCCTATAAATTGGATAAGAAAACATTTACAAACCCGAAAAGTTTATACACCTATTTTTCCTTAATGGTTGATTTGTATGATAATGGTAAAAGATCGGCTCAAGATTTATTTAACAAATATGATGATGTTGTAGAAAAGGTTAATGGAGAAGTAAAGAATTACACCGTGAAATTAAATGTATTCATTGCTAAAGAAGATGCAGGAACCGAGTTGTCATCAAAAGAAGCCCGTTATAAAAAATCGTATTCTAGTTATTTAAATGCGTATGGAAAAATCTCTGGAAGTATCGATAGCAAATTAGGAGATCGAGCAAATTGTGCAAATTTAATTCCTTTATATAGCAAAGATTTCGATGCTAATAAAAGTGATGCTGTTTGGTTACAAAGAGCAGCAGGTAGAATGTCTGCTAAAGAATGTACCGATGATCCTTTATTCTTTAAGTTAGTAAATGCTTATCATGAGTTAAGTCCTTCTGCTAATTCAGCGTACTATTTAGGATTGTTAAAAGACAAAGAAGGAAATTCTAATGAAGCAATCGAGTTTTATCAGCAAGCGATTAATTTACAAACCGATAATTTTGAAAAGGCTAAATTGTTGTATAAAATTGCTTCAAAATTTAAAACAAGGCATAGTTATGGTAAAGCAAGAAATTATTACAGAAAAGCGTTATCTGCAAATCCGTCTTTAGGAAAAGCACATTTAGCGATTGCTCAAATGTATGCCTCTAGTGCTAATAATTGTGGAGAAACTACCTTTAACAAGCGAGCTGTATTCTGGTTAGCTGCAGATGAAGCCAGAAGAGCCGGTCGTGTAGATCCAACCCTAAAAAAAGCATCTGGTCAAACAGTAGCCAATTATATGTCTAAAGCCCCTCAGAAAGCCGATATATTTAGTGAAGGTAATGCTGGACAGTCTATTAAAATTGGATGTTGGATTGGGTCTAGCGTAAAAGTGCCTAGTCTTTAATGTGAAAAACATAAAAACATACCACATATTAAACATAGTCACAGTATTTGCTGTGACTATGTTTTTTTCATGTAAAAACAACTTTAACGATGTTCAACAAATAGGTGTGTCAGAAAATGAACCCATAGGGATTGCCGAAGACATTAATTTAAAATACACCGATTCAGGGAAAATCAAGGCCATTTTATTAAGCCCTAAAATGTTGGATTACTCAAACCGTAACTTTGCGTTTACCGAGTTTGTAGATGGCATTCATCTGGAGTTGTTTGATGATGAAAATAATAAAAGCACGGTCGTGGCAGACTATGCCATCGTATACGATAAAACCGAACTCATAGACCTTCAAGGGCATGTGGTGTTATCTACCCATGAAAAGGACACACTATTCGCCCAGCAATTATATTACGATCAAGTTAAGGAATGGTTGTTTACGAACCAACCGGTAACGTTTAGAACGGGAACCGATCTTATTAACGGTAATGGCTTTGACTCGGATGTTAATTTCACGCAGGCCGAAGTTCTCGAAATAAACGGCATTATTACACTCAACGAATAATTATTTATCTTTACCTAATCTTTAATGAACACAAAATTACATCAATGAAATTCATCAAATTTTTTCAATATGCCTATTTGTTTTTTGCTGTCCTTTTTTTATACGATGCAATAAGTAAATACATGGCAACAGGAACTATAGCTTATATGTCGCTATTGTTAGCAGCAACAGCCATTTTTATGTTCTTTTTCAGAAAAAAATTCAATAAAAAATTCGAGAATAAAGACAATTCAAAATAAATGACCTTTTATGTACTTGTCATAATTGTATCATTAATCCTTTCAGCTTTTTTTTCGGGCATGGAGATTGCCTATGTGTCTTCTAATAAAATACACATAGAGATTGAAAAAAAGCAAGATAATTTCCTTGCCAAGGTATTAACCAAACTTACCGCTAAACCTTCAAAATTTATTGCGACCATGCTTATTGGCAACAATATTGCATTGGTTATTTATGGGTTTTTTATGGGCGATTTGTTGGTAGATTGGTTTCAGTCAATGCTACCATCAAACTCCAACGTTATTAATTATCTGTTTACCGATTTGAGTTTATTGTCTCAAACCATAATTTCTACAGTAATCATTTTAATAACGGCCGAGTTTTTACCGAAAGTATTTTTTCAGATATATTCAAATTCATTACTTAAAATATTTGCTGTTCCTGCCTATTTTTTCTACATCTTATTTTCTCTTATTTCCGATTTTGTACTTTGGATATCCGATGTGCTATTGAAACACTTTTTTAAAACTGATGGCGATCAGGTGCAATTAGCGTTTACTAAAGTAGAGCTTGGAAATTATATCAGCGAGCAAATGCAATCGGTTGAAGCACATGAAGAGGTCGATACCGAAATTCAGATTTTTCAAAATGCATTAGAATTTTCCGAAGTAAAAGCACGGGAAGTCATGATTCCCAGAACCGAGATTATTGCTGTTGAACTTCATAAAACCATTAAGGCACTTAATGTGCTTTTTACAGAAACGGGATGCTCTAAAATTTTGGTTTATAAAGATACGGTCGATGATGTTTTGGGCTATGTGCACTCGTTTGAGTTGTTTAAAAAGCCGAAAACAATAAAATCCATCTTATTGCCCGTCGAGTTTGTGCCGGAAACCATGCTTATAAAAGATGTACTTAATGTGCTTATAAAAAAGCGTAAAAGTATTGCGATTGTTTTGGACGAATATGGCGGGACATCTGGTATGATGACCGTTGAAGATATTGTAGAAGAATTATTTGGCGAAATAGAAGACGAACATGATACCACCGTACTCACCGAAGAAAAAATAGACGATAACACTTTTGCATTTTCTGCACGTTTAGATGTAGATTATATAAACGAGACCTATAAACTTAATCTTCCGGAAGGTGAAAATTACGAAACACTCGGAGGCCTTATTGTAGATTATACCGAAGAAATTCCACTGCAAAACGATATTGTTATAATGGAGCAGTTTCGCTTCACAATTTTGGAAGTTTCTAATACTAAAATTGAAATGGTAGAACTTAAAGTTATTGAAGAAGATTAAAATCCTTTAGTTTAATACAATTATGCTTGTTTCTACTTTTATTATTAAATAGAAAATGGTATTTTCGCGCACAATATTTTAGCAAAAATAAATAATTAATGATCGTAGGTTTTACACAGTTTTTTGTAGAGAACGATTAAAATTAATAAATACCCATTATGGGTTTTCATAAAAATTAAAATGACAGATGGCAGTTTTAAATAAAATTAGACAACGCGGACTTTTCTTAGTTATAATAATTGCATTAGCATTATTCTCTTTTGTATTAGCCGATTTATTTCGAAATAGCGATGCACTTACATCAAAATCACAAAACATTGTTGCAACCATAAATGGTAAGGACATTACACGCGATGACTTTTTAAGTAAAGTAGAAGCTACACAAAGACAACTTGGTGCAAATGCAACTAATAATCAGGTGATGAACCAAGTTTGGAATCAAGAAGTGAGGCAAGCAGTATTAGAATCTCAATTTGAAGAATTAGGGTTTATAGTTGAGAAAGACCAAATGCGCGATATTTTAAAAACCAATTTAGCAACTAACGCAGATTTTCAAAATGAAGTTGGTTTGTTTGACGAAAATAAATTGAATGAGTACATCGCAAACTTAAAAGAAACTTCTGCTGTAGCATACCAGCAGTGGATAGATTATGAAAATTCTTTAGCCACAAGTGCATTGCAACAAAACTACTTTAATTTGGTAAAATCTGGCGTTACAGCAACCCTTGCGGAAGGTGAATTAGAACATAAACTTGAAGGCGATAAAGTAGATATTAAATTTGTACAAATTCCGTTTGCATCAATACAGGATTCTACTATTACAGTTTCAAAAGCCGATATTTCTAGCTATATCAATAAAAACAGCAAACAATTTGAAGTAGATGCTTCTAGAAATATGCGTTATGTAGAGTTTAAAGAAGTAGCTTCGGTTGATGATGAAAATGAGATTAAAGCAGACCTGGAATCATTATTAAGTGATAAAATTGAATATAACGAAACCATCAAAGCTAACGATACCATTATTAGTTTTAGTAGGGTAAATGATAATGAAGCTTATATTAATTCGAATTCCGATATTAAATTTGATAATCGTTTTGTAATAAAAACCGATATCCCAGTAGCTGTATCCGATAGTATTTTTAATCTTAGTGTTGGCGACATTTATGGACCTTATAAAGAAGGCGATAATTTTAAATTAACTAGAGTTATTGCTACAAAGCAATTACCGGACTCTGTTAAAGTAAGACATATACTAATTCCTTTTGTTGGTGCTGCAAGTGCTGGCCCAGATGTAGTTTTAAATGAAGTGCTTGCTAGAGAAAAAGCTGATAGTGTTTTAACAGTTGTTAGAACTGACACCTCCAAATTCACCGAATTGGTAACAAGTTTATCATCAGATCAAGGCAGCATTGCTAACGAAGGTCGTTATGATTGGTTTGTGTATAATAGAATGGTTCCGGAATTTAGGGATTTTTCTTTTGAAGGGAATACTGGCGATATGGGTGTCGTTCAAACAGCATTTGGATTTCATATTATTGAAATTGAAGGACAGAAAAACAAACAACGTGCTATAAAACTTGGTACAATTGCCAGAAAAATTGAACCTTCAGAAGCATCAATAGACAAAGTGTTTAGAGATGCCTCTACTTTTGAAATAGCGGTTGCTAGTAAAGATTTTCAAGATGCGGCTACCGAAAGTAATTATACAGTGCGCCCAGTAAATAGCATTAAAATATTAGACGAAACCATACCGGGATTAGGAAACCAAAGAAATATTGTACGTTGGGCATTTAACGAAGAGAGTAAAGTTGGTGATGTAAAACGCTTTAATATCCCTGGAGGTTATGCCATTGCACAACTTACAGCAAAAAATAAGGAAGGTTTAATGAGTGTTGAAGATGCGTCTGCAACGGTACTTCCAAAAATCCGTAAAGAGCGAAAAGCTGAAATGATCAGAGCGCGTATTACAGCGACTTCTTTAGAAGATTTAGCGACGGCAGAAAGCCAATCGGTTAGGGTAGCTTCTGCTATTAACATGAAGAACCCGACCATCTCTGGAGCTGGGAGAGAGCCATTAGTTGTTGGCGCTGCCTTTGGTTTAAAAGAAGGAGAAACCTCTAAACCCATAGATGGCGATAAAGGCGTTTATATGATACAAGTTACAAAAGTAACACCGGCTTTGGAGCTTGATAATTATCAGACTTTTGCAAACCGTGTTGGGCAGCAAAAAGTTAGCGCTGTTAATTCTAAACTTTACAACGCTTTGGAAGCTGCTGCTGAAATTGAAGATAACAGAGCAAAAACAGTGCAATAAAGAAACAAAAATATAATAATTAAGAGCTTCACGTTGTGAGGCTTTTTTTTTGAATTACAAATAATTAACGATTATCATAAAAATTATGCGTCATCAGTGTTCCATTAAAATCATATCCTCAAAAGGGATAATAGTATGAAACCCCTTCGCTCTAAAATATGCGGATGGATTTTCTCTGGAAGTTGCTAAAACAAAATCGCCGCCCCAAGCACCAAGACTTTTTACGCTTCCTGAAAAATCACTAAACAAAATCTCTTTAATGGGTTTTTGTTTAATGATGTTAGAAATAATAGTCTCATGACGTGATATGAGGTCTTCAAAATTATCCAAAGCGTCACATGAAATAATTTTTGAAGTTATATTACCT
>CAXMOQ010000098.1:0-8920 GCA_964195015.1 uncultured Flavobacteriaceae bacterium
CAGTTTCCGGATTTAGTTTTAATTGTTCGGCAGTGAATAAAATATAATAAATAAAGTCTTCTTTGGTGGTATAATCGAAGGTGTTATAAAATTTTAGTGTCCCTAATTCGGTGACAATAATTTCAAAATGGTTTTTTGAAATATTAATGTGTATTTTCGGTTTGATTGCATTTTTATCAATGTTTAAAATGCTCTCTATGAGTATGGTCGAAAAATGTTTATAAGTAAATGCGCCAAACTTTTCATAAATATAGTTATTGATATTTACGTAAGGCACATAAACATTAACGCTTTCATTTAGTTGTATTTCATCAAACGTTATAAAGTCAGACTTTAAAATTTTAGAATTAAATTTTAAATAATCGGCTAAACTATCTTCATTGAATAATGGTTTTGGGACTAAAGTAGAAAGGGCATTAACATAAATGATATTAACCGAGTTAAATTCAATTTGAAGTGCTTCCTCATCATTAAATGCTAATTTTAAACCATCTAATAATTCAAAAGGCGTTTGTTTTTTATCAAAAGCAATATGTTTTAAATAGGTGATAGTATTGGTGTCTTCTTGTAAGACACAAAAAGAAAGTCCACTCAAACTTATTTGAATGGACAGTTCTAAATTAGATAGTATATTTAAGTTGTTATTCGTTGGAGCCATATACTTTTGGCCAGTTTCCGTTAGTTTTTATTTCTTCCATAGAACCAACCCTTAAGGCATCGCCATTTACACCATCAACCGAAATCACTTGATTCTCTTGCATTATTAAATCTTTATCCTGGTCGAATAAAATATCTTTTTTCAACACAAAGGCTTCAAATACCGGAATATTTGTACCATCTTGGTCAAGTAGTCCAGCTTTCATTTGAAACGTAGTACCCTTTGTATCAGGGACATTCATCATAGTTTTATAGCGATCAGAACTTTTAAATAATGAATCCTTTACTGGTACAAAACCTAAAGTATCAATTAATACAATATCCTTATAAGTTTCAACACCACCAAAGCGTTTTGTTAGTTCAACGTCTAAAATACTAGAATCTCTACGTTGCGTAATTGTAAATTGTGCTGTGTCAATAAATTTAACCAAGCCATCAAAGTTTCTGGAGAACTGTCCTGTAACTTGTCTGTGGGCAAGTTGTGCATCCCTAATATCGATTAGGCTTTCAATTATTTGGGTATAACGTTTTTCCTTTACCTTATGAAATTGAATAGGCTCGTAAATAGACATAAAGGTTTGATAACCTAAAAAAGCTATTAATACCCAAAGCACAATTTTTAATATCGGCTTAAATTTTGAAGGGATAAATTTATCAACCAACCATACCAAACCAATTGTAATTAAAATGACGGTAACTGCAATAAGAATTATTTTTAACATAGTGTTTCTATTAAAATTTAATAAAGGTCTTTCGCAAATCTACAATTTTTTTTTATTGCTAAAAACCAATGTGAACAAAAATCATTTCTATCTTTGAAGAAATTTAAATTTATTGAACCGTTTAATGGATTCATCAGAATTTTATTCCCTTATAAAACAGCACTTTCCGTTCGTTCCGACCCTAAAACAAGATATTGTTTTACAGCAGCTGTCAGAATTTATTTTTAACAATTCAAAAAACGCTATTTATTTGCTTAAAGGTTATGCGGGAACGGGAAAAACCACCATAGTAGGTAGTATTGTCACTAATTTATGGAAAGCTAAAATGAGTGCTGTATTAATGGCACCAACGGGAAGAGCGGCAAAAGTAATCTCAAATTATTCTGGAAAAGAAGCATTTACCATTCATAAGAAAATATATTTCCCGAAAAAAGATAAAGGCGGCGGAGTTAAATTTATTTTACAACCTAATAAGCATAAGAACACCATTTTTATAGTTGACGAAGCCTCTATGATTCCGGATATTCCCGGCGACTCAAAACTTTTTGAAAATGGGTCACTGCTAGACGATTTAATGCAATATGTGTATTCCGGACATCATTGCAAATTATTATTAATAGGAGATACTGCCCAGTTGCCACCCGTAAAATTAGACTTAAGCCCGGCTTTAAATGAAGATACACTGGCTTTAAACTATAATAAAGAGGTTACTAAAATGGAACTTGACGAAGTAATGCGCCAAGAACAAGACTCCGGTATTTTAGCAAATGCAACCACATTACGGGAAGCACTGTCAAATTCAGTTTTTGATGCTTTTAAATTTGATATCAGCCCCTTTAAAGATATTATCAGGCTCATCGATGGGCAAGAGGTTATGGATGCCATTAATGATTCCTACAGCGATTTAGGAAACGAGGAGACCACTATTATAGTACGCAGTAATAAGCGCGCAAATTTATACAATCAACAAATTCGTGACAGGATTTTATTTAATGAAAACGAATTAAATGCCGGTGATTATTTAATGGTTGTTAAGAATAATTATTTTTGGATTAAGCCAACCACCGAAGCCGGGTTTATTGCCAATGGTGATATTATTGAAGTTCTGGAAATCTTTAAAATTGAAGAATTATACGGTTTCCGTTTTGCCGAAGTCAAAGTACGTATGGTAGATTATCCAAGAATGCAACCTTTTGAAACGGTTTTACTGTTAGACACGATTTCGGCCGAAACACCTTCATTGTCTTATGACGATTCTAACCGATTGTATCAGGAAGTGATGAAAGATTTTGAAAATGAAACCAGCAATTACCGAAAGTTTCTGAAAGTAAAAAACAGCAAGCACTTCAATGCTTTACAAGTAAAATTCTCTTATGCTATAACCTGCCATAAATCACAAGGGGGACAATGGCATACCGTTTTTGTCGAACAACCCTATTTGCCCACCGGTATTGATAAGGAATATTTACGCTGGCTTTATACTGCGGTGACCAGAGCCAAGGATAAATTGTATCTTATTGGCTTTAAAGACGATTTTTTTGAAGAAGACTAGTGCTTCCAAATGGTGAAAAGATTAAATAAAATTAGACCTCAATTTATTATTTAAAAACTGTATTTTTGGTTTAGAAAGAAAATAGCTTAATGAAAATAATTTCAATGATTCCAGCGCGTTATAGCGCGTCTCGATTTCCTGGGAAACTCATGCAAGATCTTGGCGGAAAAACAGTTATTAGTCAGACGTATGAAGCTACAATCGCTACCAATTTATTTGATGATGTTTTTGTAGTAACCGATAGTGATATTATTTTCAACGAAATTGTAAATCATGGCGGTAAAGCCATCATGAGCAAAAAAGAACATGAATGCGGAAGCGATCGCATTGCCGAAGCGGTCGAGTTTATGGACGTTGATATTGTTGTGAATGTGCAGGGCGACGAACCTTTTACCGAAGTCTCCTCATTAAAAAAGTTGATCGAAGTTTTTAAAGATGATCACGACAAACAAATCGATTTGGCGTCACTCATGGTACACATCACAGACCAAGAAGAAATTAACAATCCGAATACCGTTAAGGTTATTGTGAACAGGTCAAATTTTGCATTGTATTTTTCACGAAGCCCAATTCCATATCCCAGAGATAAGGATATTGATGTAAAATATTATAAGCACAAAGGGGTTTATGCTTTTAGAAAAGAAGCGCTGCTGGATTTTTATCGTTTACCGATGCTTGAACTGGAAGCTTCCGAAAAAATTGAATGCATCCGGTATTTGGAATATGGGAAATGTATAAAAATGGTAGAAACGCATGTGCAAGGCGTCGAAATTGATACACCAGAAGATTTAGAACGCGCCAAAAAATTATGGAAATAGCTTGTGCTGAACTTGTTTTAGCAACTTTTTAAAAATTAAAACTAAATTGAAAAAAGAATACGAACATATTAAAGTCATAGGTTTTGATGCCGACGATACCCTTTGGGTTAATGAAACCTATTACAGAGAAGCCGAAATGGAATTTGCGAAACTTTTAGGTGCTTACGAGACGGCCAACAAAATAGATCAGGAGCTCTTTAAAAAGGAAATGGATAATTTGGGGTTGTATGGTTATGGCGTTAAGAGCTTTGTGTTATCTATGGTGGAATCTGCTTTAGAAATTTCAAACCATACCATTTCTAATGACGCTATACAAGATATTATCGATATTGGTAAAAGAATGATTAATAAACCGGTTGAATTATTGGATGATGTAGAAGAAGTTTTAAAATCGTTATCATCAAACTACCGATTAATTTTGGCGACCAAAGGTGATTTATTAGATCAGGAACGAAAACTTGAAAAGTCAGGATTGACCAAATATTTCCATCATATAGAAGTATTAAGCGACAAACAAGAGGCTAATTATGCTCAATTATTAAATCATTTAGATATAAAACCATCGGAATTTTTAATGATTGGAAATTCTTTAAAATCTGATGTTTTGCCTTTAGTACATATAAATGCACATGCTATTCATGTGCCGTTTCATACCACTTGGGCACATGAGCAAGTTAAAGATGAGGACACCAACGGGAAAGTTTACAAATCGGTAAATGGATTAAAAGAGGTTTTAAAATTTTTGAAATAAGTTGAAACAAATCGATTTAAATACTTGGAACAGAAAGCAGCATTATGAACATTTTTGCCAACTTACCGATCCTTTTTTTAATGTCGTAATTCCGGTTGATGTAACTAAAGCGTATAGTTTTTCAAAAGTAAATAAAATTAGTTTTTTTGCAAGATATTTGCATGATTGTATGCGTGCCATTAACGGTGTTGAAAACTTTAAATATAGAATTGAAGATGATAAAGTGGTTGTACACGACACCATCCATGTGTCGCCAACTATGATGAGAGTTGACAAAACGATTGGGTTCTCTTGGGTGGAGTTTGATGAGCGTCTAGAAATTTTTACGAAAAATATTGAAGCTGAAAAGCATAGGATATTAAATTCAACAGATTTGTTTCCACCAACAAACAGATTGGATTGCATACATTGTTCGGCGATGCCATGGCTACATTTTTCAGGGCATAAAGAACCTTTTTCTGGAGCTTTGGATTCAGTACCTAAATTAGCGTTTAGTAAAGTAAATCAAGAGCATGGGAAAATGATTATGAATGTTTCCATTACGGTAAATCACGCCTTGGTGGATGGTTATCATGTAGGTTTATTTGCTGAAAAATTTCAAGATTATTTAAACGCTTAAGATTTAAAATAATACTATTTTTACCCTTTGAAAAGAATATATATTAAATGAGTTATAAGAATTTCCCCATGGTGCCAAGAGTGATTTTTGGTCGCGGTAGTTTCAATCAGTTAAACGAAATTATTTCTCCAAAACGCCTAAATGTCAATGCACCATTTATTTATTTAGTCGATGATGTATTTCGAGGTAACTCTTGGTTAACTTCAAGAATTCCTTTATCCTATGAGGATAAACTATTATACGTTTCGGCTAAAGAAGAACCAAAAACAACACAAGTTGATGAACTCGTCGAAGATATTATTCTTAAAACTAAAGAACGACCATCTGGTATTATTGGTATAGGAGGTGGCACCATTTTGGATTTAGCCAAGGCGGTAGCAATCATGTTAACCAATGAAGGAAGCGCAAGTGATTATCAAGGTTGGGATTTAGTAAAAAATCCTGCCATTTATCATGTGGGGATCCCGACCATATCTGGAACGGGTGCCGAAGTTTCAAGAACTACAGTACTAACAGGTCCAAAGAAAAAATTGGGGATAAATTCAGATTTCACACCTTTCGATCAGGTCATTCTGGATTCAGAATTGACCAAAGATGTGCCAACAAATCAATGGTTTTATACAGGCATGGATTGTTATATTCATTGTATAGAATCACTAAATGGCACCTATTTAAATGCCTTTAGCCAGAGTTATGGCGAAAAGGCTTTTGATTTGTGTAACGAAATATTTTTAGAGAATAATCTAAAACCTGAAGAGGCTCAAGATAAGCTCATGATGGCATCCTGGCATGGCGGCATGAGCATTGTGTATTCTCAAGTAGGCGTTGCACATGCTATGAGTTATGGGCTTTCCTATTTATTGGGAACCAAACATGGTATTGGTAATTGTATTGTGTTCGATCATTTAGACAAATTTTATCCGGAGGGCGTTAAGCTTTTTAAGCAAATGAAACAACATCATGATATTGAACTGCCACAAGGACTTTGTGCCGATTTAAGTGATAGTGATTTTGATATTATGATAGATATCGCTTTAGGACTAGAACCGCTTTGGGAAAATGCCATTGGTAAAAACTGGAAGAAATCAATTACCAGGGATAAACTTAAAAAACTATATCAAAAAATGTAGTATGCGATGGCTTGCAAAATTTATTTACTTTAAAATTCTGCACTGGAAAATTGTTGGCAATACGAGTATGTCTGTAGATTCCATAAAAAAGGCCGTGATTATCGCTGCGCCCCATACCAGTTGGCATGACTTTTATATTGGTGTTTTATTACGAAAAGTACTCGGGGTAAAAACAAATTTTATTGGAAAAAGAGAACTTTTTGTTGGCCCGATTGGTTGGTATTTACGTACCATTGGTGGCGCACCGATCGATAGGCATTCTAAAGAGAATAAAGTGGATGCTATTGCAAAACTTTTTGAAAAGCGTGATGAATTTCGTATGACTTTGGCTCCTGAAGGCACCCGGAAAAAAGTTGAAGCTTGGCGAACAGGCTTTTACTATATCGCCAAAAAAGCCAATGTCCCCATCATTATGTTTACCCTTGATTTTGCCAACAAACAAAACAAAATTTCAAATCCTTTTTATCCAACCGACGATAAGGATGCTGATTTTAAATTCATGCACCGGTTTTACGAAGGTGTTTTAGGGAAAGTGCCTCATTATTCCTAGTTTTTTGCTGTATTATTTCGTATCTTTAGAACAATCAATCAATTGTAAATAACTTTTTGATGAATTTTCTACGGCATATAAGGCTGTTGAAGAATTGAGCTATTCTGTTGGCGCATCATTTTGAAAGATCCCAACAATGTTTTTATCATAAACGAATTAAATTCAAATAAGATGAACTCAACATTAATTTTCAGTATTATTTTTATCATATTCTTATTTAGCGGGATACGCATTATTTTTGAATATAAACGAGCATTAAAATTCAGGTTTGGGAGATATGTTAAGACTCTAAACCCTGGTTTTAGATGGGTCATTCCCATAGTAGAAACCGTTCAGATTGTCGATATTCGTGTTATTACCATTAATATCGTTTCGCAGGAAGTCATGACCGAAGACAATGTCCCGTGTAGTATAGACGGTGTTGTATTTTTTAAAATTAACGACCCGGAAAAGGCTGTATTAGAGGTCGAGGAATTTAGCTTTGCCATTACACAACTGTCACAAGCCGCTTTAAGAGACGTGTGCGGAAAGGTAGAATTGGACACCATATTGTCAAAACGCGAGGAAATGGGTAAGAACATTAAAAGCATTGTTGAACAAGAAACGAAAGAATGGGGAATCGAGATAATTGATGTTAAAATTAAAGATATCCAACTGCCGGAAAACATGAAGCGTATGATGGCCGGTCAGGCCGAAGCAGAGCGCTCCAGAAGATCCAGAATTATTTTGGCACTTGCCGAAGAACAGGCAGCAGGAAAATTATTGGAAGCTGGGAAACTCATCGATCAATCGCCTTCTGCAATAAAATTAAGGCTTTATCAAACGCTCTCAAACATTGCATCCGAAAAGAATTCAACCATTCTTTTCCCATTCCCTGAAGAGGTATTACCAAGGAAATCTAAAAAGTCAAAAAAATAGGATTAGGTTGAAGGCGTTATTTTTGAGAGCAGCGATTAATTTTTATACACTAACAAATTAAGAGCCGGAATACGTTTAATTAATTATGATCCCAAGCTTTTTCATCGTCTTTGTTACTTGGAGATAATCCTAGAATTTCATTATGCGTATTTACACCAAGACCAAGAACAGTTCTGTTAGCGTAATTAAAGTACGCTACTACCTGATTGACTTCTAATATTTCACCGTCATCATAACCTAATACTTTGAGTTTATTGATATCATCTTCAACCAGATTTGATGCTTCTAACGTTAAGCGATTTGCATAATTGACAAGCGCAAATTCTTTTTCAGACAATATTTCATTTAAGGAATTATTTTCAATGTGAGTTTTAAGCAAATCGGCTTTTTTGTCATCATTTAAAAAGCGTTTCATCCCAGTAAAATGATGTATATAACAATAATGGCAGTTATTAATGTAGCTGGTGTACGTTCCTAATAATTCCAGAAACCAGTTTGGAAACGTGTTATTGGTATGATGCAAGGTGTTTTTGTATAGACTCATGTGTCCTGCAAGCGTGTGTGGTCTTAAACTATGAATGCTCAACACATTGTCAATATGATTATTAGGGCCCTTAATCCTATTATAAATTTGTTTTAACTTTCCGGTGGCTTCTTTAAAGGGAATTACTTTAATCCAACTCATGCGATTTAATTTTTGTTGCATTAAATGTAAGAATTAATTCAACAATTTAAATTGAGATTTTAATAGTATGGCACAACATTTGGTAATAATACTATAGTAGTAGCGAATGAAACATAAAGTAAACAGTTTTGTCACTAAAAAGAAACATTCACTTACTTGCTTTAGAAGAAAAGCCCTTGAGAAATCAAGGGCTTTTATAATTAATTATTTATATCAAAAAAATAATCATTATTCATATTTTAAAGCATTCACAGGATCTGAATTTGCTGCTAAATAGGCTTGTGTACTTACAGTTATTAATGCTATTATCAACGCTAGTATCGTTGCAAAAACATATGGTAAAATAGGCATATCTATTTGATATGAAAAATTGGCTAACCAATCCTTTGCTAACAAATATGTAATAGGCCAGGCAAAAATGTTTGCTATAAGAACTAATTTCACGAAGTCTTTGGTAAGCATTTTCATGATTTGTGATACAGAAGCTCCTAATACTTTTCGTATACCAATCTCCTTTG
>CAXMOQ010000098.1:8980-9268 GCA_964195015.1 uncultured Flavobacteriaceae bacterium
AAATTAAAATGGCTAAAATGGTTAAGAACAGAAACATGGTGCTAAAATTCTTTTGTTGCTGCAACAAAGCCCCAAATTTTTCATCTAAAAACTCATATCTAAAAGGATGTGTAGGTTCCAATTTACCCCATTCTTCTTCAATAAATGCAATCGTTGCGTTAATATCGTTTGATGCAATTTTAAAAGATGCAGAATAGGTGTTGTTGCTAATACGCATAACCAAAGGTTTAATAGATTTATCAAATCCTTGGAAATGAAAATCTTTTACAACACCCACAATAGTTCCTA
>CAXMOQ010000099.1:0-8967 GCA_964195015.1 uncultured Flavobacteriaceae bacterium
ACGCCTATGGCTTATTTATTTTATATATACCGTGGCCGAAACCGTGTTGCTTAAGTTGGCTGGGATGTCTCTTTTTGACGCCGTAAATCATTCGTTGACCTCTCTTGCCAGTGGTGGTTTTTCAACAAAAAATGCCAGCCTTGGCCACTGGAATAATCAACCTTTAATACAGTATATCGTTATTTTATTTATGTTCATTTCCGGGGTGAATTTCATCTTGAGCTATTTTGCATTTAAGGGCCAGGTGCAGAAAATTATAAGGGATGAAGAGTTTAAACTGTATTTCAAGTTCATCGTTATTTTTACAGCGATTGCCGCACTTAACATCTATTTTGTGGCAGATCTCACAGAATCCTCGATAGACCATCCCATGGTTTGGGGCGAGCTGGAAAGCGCGATAAGGCACGGGTTATTCCAGGTGCTGGCCATAGTAACGACAACGGGCTATGTCACGGCCGATTATACTATGTTGACTCCATTTTTGCTGATATTTTTCTTTGGCCTTATGTTTTTGGGCGCATCCGCTGGTAGTACTTCGGGTGGCGTAAAAGTGGTCCGCCATTTATTAATGATCAAAAACGGGTTTTACGAGTTTAAAAGAACATTGCACCCAAATGCGATATTGCCGGTACGCTATAATAAAAAGGCGATTTCTGGTGACATTGTATATAATGTTCTCGCATTTTTTATCCTTTATATGCTTTCCTTTATTATTGGTTCGCTCGGCTTTTCCATGTTAGGATTAGATTTTGAATCGGCTATAGGTGTGGCAGCTTCAAGTTTAGGAAATGTGGGCCCTGCTTTGGGCGATTTTGGACCTGTAAATAATTACGCCAATTTACCGAGTGTTGGAAAGTGGTGGTGTAGTTTTTTAATGCTTATAGGTAGATTAGAACTGTTTACCGTGCTTATATTATTTACGCCTTTCTTCTGGCGGAATAGGTAATGCTTAAACATATATTTCGATTAAATTTTCAATTTTTCTGAAATGCCATAGTGTTAATATTCACTGATATCTTCATCGTTTTTATGTTGATAGTTAATGATTTACAAGCAGATATGATGTAACATTTTATTAATAAGGACGTCTTATATAATATAATCAATTAAAATTATCATCATGGAATTAGCATTAACTTTACAAGATTTAGAACCCTTACCCATACGTAAGCATCGTATAAAAGAAACCATTCATTTAGAGTCTAAAGGAATATTGAACTCTAATTATCAAAACATAGTTCGTAAGAATTATATCGATTTAGAAACATCTTCTCTTTTTTCTATTAGGCAGCGTATAAAAAGCAGGCAATATCAAATCACTTCTGGTATTGATACTATTTTAAAACTATCAGTTTTTGTAACTGTATTTATCTTGATTTTCTCTTAAAAAACATATTAGTTTTATTTTTAAGAAGTGTTAATAGTAACATTTTTGTAATCAACTTAAACTACTTTGAACACCAACTTTAACAACAGATTCAATAGTTTGATTATGCATTGTTGGATTGAGAAGTAAGCCTGTTACGGCCGTAATGTCCTCATGAATTACACCATCATTATGAATAGTATATGGACTCTTTCCATAAGCCTTATAAGGTTCAGTATTTAAGTATATGTCATCGCAAAATTCAGGCTTAAAATAAAACTGACTTGTTATTTGCTCATTTTCGTTAGCTATTATTTTAAAGTGAATATGTGGTGCTCTGCCTTCATACCAACCAGGGAAGATGGTATTAAATTCAACCATGCCATTGGCATCACTTTGTTGCGCACCTCTTAAATAACGAGCATCGGATACAGGTTTTATATTATCGCCTATATTTTCACTATTCTTTTTTAAAAACATCATGATTTTCCAAATATCGTGCGTTATTTCTTCAGGGTAACCACTGTAATTCCCTTCGGCATCACAATGCCAAATTTCTACAATGGCATTTTCAACAGGAGTGCAATCTGGTATTTTTAAGACTTGCATTTTAAAGTTCATCATTTTTCCTACTCTGTCTTCTACGATGTCACGACGTATAGGCGAAGAAATAAAGAACGGACCTTCACCTTGACCTGAAGTTAAGATGCACATATTGTCGCCAATCTTTGGAGCAGAATCCATAACCAGACCTTCATTATTGGTACTTTGAATGATCCATTTAAGAATACTGTTTTTAGTGAGCCAAAGGACGATGGCTCCAACACCAAAAACTTTAAGGGAATTAAAAAGAAATTTTCTTCTAGTGGATTTTGTCATGATATCAATATGTTAGTTAGTGATTTTAACCTAATTAAAATAAGATCAAGACAAACATGGGTTCTCAAAGTTAGGTAAAAATGAAGAATAAAAAAAGCCTCTAATTTAATTAGGGGCTTTCAAAATATAATTAAAGACGCCTTTTTTAGCTCACTGCGTCTTTGATGCGCTTAATCGCTTCAATAATTTGATCTTGAGAGGCAGCATAAGAAATTCTGATACAATCAGGATTACCAAAAGCTTCACCGGTAACCGTTGCTACAAGGGCTTCTTCTAATAAATACAATGAGAAATCGGTAGCATTGTTTATGGTTTTACCGCGTAGTGTTTTTCCAAAATAATAAGAAATATTTGGGAACACATAAAAAGCACCTTCTGGGATATTTGTTTTAAAGCCCTCAACATCGCTTAACAGATTAAGTACTAAATCACGACGATTTCTAAACTCGTCAATCATGTATTGTACTTTACTTGGATCAGCCTGCATCGCTGTAATCACAGCACGTTGTGCAATACAATTGGCGCCACTGGTAATTTGACCTTGCATTTTATTGCAAGCGCGAGCAATTTCAGTAGGAGCTCCTATAAAACCAATTCTCCAACCCGTCATGGCAAAGGCTTTAGAGACACCATTTACGGTAATGGTTCGATCATACATGTCTTCAAATTGGGCCATGCTTGTGTGGCTACCAATAAAGTTGATGTGTTCATAAATTTCATCAGAAACTACATAAATATTCGGATGCTTTTGTAACACATCTGCCAATGCTCTTAGTTCAGCTTTGCTATACACCGAGCCACTTGGGTTACAAGGTGAGCTAAACCAAATCATTTTCGTTTTTGGTGTAATAGAGGCTTCTAATTGTGCAGCCGTCATTTTAAAATCGGTGTCGATAGACGTTTTAACTTCTACTGGAACACCATCGTTAAGCTTAACAATATCAGCATAACTTACCCAATACGGACAAGGCAAAATAACTTCGTCGCCTTTGTTTAGCATCACTGCCGCAACATTGGCCAACGATTGTTTTGCGCCTGTAGAGACAACAATTTGAGGCAAAGTATAGGTTAATCCGTTATCGCGCTTAAACTTTGTGATAATAGCTTCCTTTAACTCGACATAACCATCAACCGGTGAGTAAGAATTATAATCCTCGTTGATTGCTTGTATGGCGGCGTCTTTAATAAAATCTGGAGTATTAAAGTCTGGTTCACCAAGGCTTAAGCCGATGATATCTTTCCCTTCTGTTCTTAATTCTCTTGCTTTAGCAGCCATAGCTAAAGTTGCAGACATAGACATATTTAAAATTCTGTCAGAAAGTAAGCTCATTTATTTATATGTTTTGTGGTGTGAATATGAAATCTAGGCTAAACTAGGGTTTTTCCCAAGTACTTTTAATTGGTTGTAATGTTCTGAAATCGCTTTCCAAAAAGTATTATATTCATTATAAGGTAGGCTAAATTCACTAGCAGTTTCCTTAACTATTTGCGCTAATTTTTTATAATGAACATGACTGATGTTTGCAAATAAGTGATGCTCTACTTGTCTGTTTAATCCACCAGTATAGAATCCTACTAACCAGCTTTTAGGAGAAAAATTAGATGTTGTAAATAATTGATGTATGGCCCAAGTGTTTTTCATGTTGCCACTTTCATCAGGCAAAGGCATTTCTGTATTTGGCATAACATGGGCTAGCTGAAATATGACACTTAAAATTATTCCGGCCGTATAATGCATGATAAAAAAGCCAATTAATACTTGCCACCACGCAAAGCCTAAAACCAACGGTAAAACTACCCAAACAGCGTAGTACACTATTTTACCAATAATTAACTTGGTCCATTGCGTAGCAGGATTTGGTAATTTCCCATAAGCCAATTTTCTTTTTAAATATTGAAATGTTTGTTTAAAATCGGTTGTGATTGCCCAGTTTACAGTTAATAAACCATATAAAAAGAAGGCATAATATTTTTGGTATTTATGAATCTTATGCCACTTTGTATGTTTAGAGAAACGTATAATTCTACCAGCGTCAATATCTTCATCATGGCCTTGTATATTGGTATACGTGTGATGTAAAACATTGTGTTGTACTTTCCAATTGTAATCATTGCCAGCTAATATGTAGATACTGCTACCCATGAGTTTATTAACCCATTTTTTACTTGAAAAAGAACCATGATTCGCGTCATGCATCACATTCATGCCAACACCGGCCATACCAACGCCAACGAGCATCATAAATAGAATTTGTACCCAAGATGGTAAATCCATAGTTAGAATTAAAACTACAGGAACAATAAGTAATGCAAACATGACAATGGCTTTGGCGTACAATTTCCAATTCCCTGTTCTTTTAATATTGTTTTCTTTAAAGTAATTGTTCACTCTATTGTTGAGTGTCTTAAAAAACTTTGCAGAATCTTTTCTTGAAAACGATAACACTTTATGTTCCATACGGTTTTGTTTTTATATGATAACGAAATAAATCAGATTATCATATCGGCGTCAAAGATAATTAATAAACGGACGTAACTTATAAACTTTTCATAAAATTATGCACATAAAATGTATACTTTTGTTGAAATTTTCACATTAAATGAACCTTATTTTTAAATATTTCCCTGACCTAACCGAAGATCAAATCGATAAATTCAAACAGCTTGATACGCTTTACCAGGATTGGAATTTAAAGATTAATGTGGTGTCCCGCAAAGACATAGGCGAGCTGTATTTACGCCATGTATTGCATTCGCTAGCCATTGCAAAAGTGATACAGTTCAAAGATGATAGCAAGATTTTAGATGTAGGTACCGGTGGCGGATTTCCGGGGATACCACTGGCTATTATGTTTCCAGAGGTTCAATTTCATCTGGTTGATAGCATTTCTAAAAAACTTAAAGTGGTTAATGAGGTTGTAGAAGGATTAGGTTTAACCAATGTAAGAACAACCCATAGTCGTGTTGAAGAAATTAACGACACTTATGATTTCATATTAAGTCGTGCCGTGGCCGCCATGCCAACTTTTGTGAATTGGGTAAAAGGTAAAATAACCAAAAAGCAAAAGCATGAACTAAAAAATGGCATTTTATACTTAAAAGGTGGCGAATTGGGTGAAGAACTTCAGGATTTCCCTAAAGCTATTATTTATAATTTAAGTGATTTTTATACCGAAGCCTTCTTTGAAACCAAAAAACTGGTGCATTTACCTTTAAAGTATAAAGGATAGTTTTCTGTTTAGCCATGATCAAACAAAAATATATCTATTGGGTATCAACAACTATTTTATTTGGTATGTTAATAGTAACAGGTGTTTTATACTTTGTTTATTATGATACACTGGTGATGTATTTTGAACGCTATGGTTACCCAACTTATCTTATTTACCCTTTGGCGGTTGCAAAAATAGCTGGCGCTCTGGTTATTTTATACAATAAAAACAGGCTTTTAAAGGAATTGGCCTATGCTGGATTCTTCTTTAATTTCATCTTGGCTTTTTTTGCACATTATATGATTAATGAATTTGATCCGTTTCCTACAATTTCGATGCTGTTACTTTTAATATCCTATTTTACCGGGAAAAAAGTGAGACCTTAAAAAGTGTTGCGATTTAAGCTTTTTATACCACATATTAAAACACTAACTTTCGATTAAGTTATAAGGCCAGCTTAAAATGCCTCGTTTTTTTATTCAGTTACTAAAACCGATATCCTATTCGCAAATGCAAATTAACGGCAACGTCACTTTCATTTATTAAATAGACGTTTTCTTCCTTTAAGTAATGAACATATCCAATTCCAACTCCGGTTTCGTAAGTGAAATGACTACCAACATTGCGTCTAATGCCCCAAGTTGGGACTATGGAAATATCACTTATAAAATTGATAATCTTGGTTTGAATATACAAATTCAATATTCATCAAGGCTTGGTCTCCAATTAACTGAACGTGATTTTCATAAATAGCATGCTATTTTCTTTATCACATAAACAAGAAATTAAAAAAGTGATAATAAAGATGGAATGATTCTTTTCACACCATTGTAGGATTTAATGTTCCAGCCACCGTACATACATTACGGCACTCTTTCGCAACATATTTACTAGATTGTGGAACCAATTTAAGGTACATTCAGAAGCTGTTGGGCACAGTTCTCAAAGACTACAGAAATTTACACACATGTTAGTACAAATAATCTCACAAATATCACAAGTCCTTTCAAAATGTTACCCAAATAAATTATATTTGAAAGGTAAATAAACGCAATAAAATGCGTTTACTAATTAGTTAGTGGCAATTAAAAAAAATTATGGCATCTCAACAAGAGTTTGTAGACTATGTAATTGAGCAAATAGATAATGCTGGACATATTACAGGTAAAAAAATGTTTGGCGGGTATTCAATGTATTCCGATGGAAAATTATTTGCTCTCGTATGTGACAGTAAACTATTCGTAAAACCTACTGAAGGAGGAAGAGCATTTATTGGAGATGTTGTTGAGGCGCCTGCTTTTCCGGGGGCAAAACCAACTTTTCTTATTGAGGATAAGATAGAGGATCGAGAATGGATTAGTACACTGGTAAGAATTACTATAGAAGAACTTCCAGAACCTAAACCAAAAAAGAAGAAACCTAAAGCGAAATCAAAAAAATAAAAGACGTGCCACTAACAAAAAATAAACGCCATTAAAACGAGCGTTTATTCAAACTGTAAACGAAACTTCAAATTTTCAATAAAAGTTTTAAACTTTAGCACTTATAGATTTAACAAACACATACCCAAAGCCCAAAAATAGCATTAAGTGAAATGGGAATAATCCAAAATCGCCTCCTTGGTTGCCAACAATAAAAGCACTGTACATTCCAAAGGCAAAATAGAGTACCAATACCCCTTCAACAATAACATTAAGCGAGAGTTTTTTACGAAGATATTTGTTGCCTTTCCAGGAATCGGTTATGCTGTTTATATTAAATTTTGGTGTTCTTATAAAATCACTTCGTTTGCCAAAATGCCCTTCTATAACAGCTATAGAATTATGTAACGAAAATCCCATGGCAATTGAGAAGAATGTTAAAAACATACCTATATAGTTAACAAACTTTTTAATACCTCCACCATACATTTGTTTGTACATAAACCAATAACAAACAAAGAATATAATGGTGCTTATCACGAAGAAGCTCATCACATAGAAGTAGGGTTTTAAATGTGCATATTCGTTTTTTATATACAACATTGGGATACTTAATACGGCTACAATTAAGATGCTTAAGAACATTGTACTATTCAATAAATGCAATAAACCATGAACTTTGGTTTTGATAGAGATATTTTTATTTTTCAAAACTTTCCATATCATTTTCTGAAAGTTTTCCGCACCACCTTTATTCCATCTAAATTGTTGCGTACGTGCAGCACTAATTACTACAGGAAGTTCGGCTGGTGTTTCAACATCAACAAGATATTTAAATTTCCAGTTTTTAAGCTGTGCTCTATAACTTAAATCTAAATCTTCTGTAAGCGTATCTCCTTCCCAGTTCCCAGCATCGTAAATACACTCCTTACGCCATAAGCCTGCTGTTCCGTTAAAGTTGATAAAGTGTCCTTTACTGTTTCTGCCTACTTGCTCTAACGTAAAATGAGCATCGAGTGCAAAAGCTTGAATTTTTGTAAGTATGGAATAATTACGATTAATATGTCCCCAACGTGTTTGTACAACACCAATTTCAGCATCTTTAAAATATGGAATAGTAGATTTTAACCAATCTTTTTGTGGTAGAAAATCGGCATCAAAAATGGCAATAAACTCACCTTTGGCAATCTTTAATCCTTCCTTTAAAGCTCCAGCTTTAAAATTTGAACGATTGTCTCGTAATACATGCTGAATATCTAAACCTGTTTGTTGAAGTTTAGCAATGTGTTCTTTTGTAATCTTGAAAGATTCATCTGTAGAATCGTCTAAAACCTGAATTTCTAATTTATCTTTTGGGTAATCAATCTTTGCTATATTATCCAGCAAACGTTCCATAACATATAACTCATTATAAACAGGAAGCTGAATGGTTACATAAGGCACTTCATCGGGATTATTAAAATCGAATTTCGGAGAAGTATCTTCTTTGTTTTTTGAACTTACATAATTGAATAACAGATTTAATTGTGCTAAAGCATACAAGAAGATAAGTATGAGCGCAATAGAGTAAGTTATTATTATTAAGTTTTGTAGAATCATTATTTAAAACTGTATTTAAAAATCCAACCTAAAATTTTAATGCCTGCAAAGATACTACCTTTTACAGTTCCTGAAACTTTAGATATACCAATTCGGTTTCTGTAATTAACTGGAATTTCAACATAAGTAAGCTTTTGTTTTATGGCTTTTAATTGCATCTCTACAGTCCAACCATAAGTTTTATCTTCCATATTAAGAGCAATTAGCGTATCGTATTTTATAGCTCTAAAAGGCCCTAAATCTGTAAATTTTGCTCTAAACATTAGCTTCATTAAAAAGGTAGCTAACCAATTTCCAAAAACTTGTTGAGGTGTCATAGAACCTTGTTCACGTAGTCGTTTTACTCGTGCACCAATTACAAAATCTATATTATTATTTATTATTGGCTCTACAAGTTTTGTTAGTTCTTCAGGGTAATCGCTATAATCGCCATCAAGAAATACAATAATATTAGGTTTTGTTTCTTGTTCTGCAATATGCTCCATTCCTT
>CAXMOQ010000099.1:8988-9262 GCA_964195015.1 uncultured Flavobacteriaceae bacterium
AGCATAGCCATAGCCTTTTTTATTTTCGGTTAAAACTGTTGCTCCTGCATTTCTTGCATTGATTTCAGTGTTGTCTGTAGAATTATTACTTATTACAATAATCTCATCAACAATATTAGGAATATCATTAATGACATTAGCAATTGAATCTTGCTCATTAAATGCAGGAATGATGACTTTAATTTTTGTCATTGAAAAACTGATAGTTTATTTTCTTTTCTGAAGGACTTCATATCTGTCCACTTTTTAATTTTTTTCCCAGCTTTATATTTTT
>CAXMOQ010000100.1:0-8691 GCA_964195015.1 uncultured Flavobacteriaceae bacterium
TTTATTGATAACAGAAAAAAGTGGCATACTCACCCATTTTAAAAATGGGAAGAAAACCAAAATTAAAGGGTTGCCAGAAATTACGGTTCTTGGGCAAGGTGGTTTAATGGATATTGAGTTACATCCCAATTACAAAAGCAATGGATGGATTTATTTATCTTATGCTTCAGCCGAAGGCAAAGGTAGAGGAGCTAATACGGCAATTATGCGTTGTAAGCTTAAGAACAATTCATTAGTTGAAAAACAAGTACTATACAAAGCGTCTCCCAATAGTTCCGGAGGGCAGCATTTTGGTTCAAGGATAGAATTTGATAATGATGGCTATCTATATTTTTCTATTGGAGAGCGTGGAAATCGCGATAAAAATCCTCAGAACATTAATCGTGATGGTGGTAAAATTTATAGATTACATGATGATGGTAAAATCCCTGTGAGTAACCCCTTTGTAAAAGAAAGCAATGCAAAAAAGGCGATTTATTCTTTTGGGCATCGAAATCCACAAGGCATGGTATTACATCCTGACACTGGTGAACTTTGGATTCATGAGCATGGTCCTCGTGGCGGAGATGAAATTAATATCATAAAATCTGGCAAAAACTATGGATGGCCATTAATTAGTTACGGCATTAATTATAGTGGTACAAAGTTTACCGATAACACTTCTTTACCAGGAATGGAACAGCCTTTACACCATTGGACTCCATCAATTGCACCAAGTGGCATGGCATTTATAACAAGTAATATCTATCCAGATTGGAAAGGTAATTTACTTGTGGGTTCTTTAAAGTTTCAATATTTAAACAGATGTGTCATTGAAAATGGTAAAGTCGTAAAAGAAGAGCGTTTGCTAGATGGACTAGGTCGTGTACGCTCTGTTAATCAAGGACCAGATGGCTATATCTATGTTGGCATTGAAAATGTTGGCATTCTTAAAATTATTCCAAAGAAATAATCTTAAATTTGTTCGATAAAAATAAACAGTCATGCTTATTATAGGAATTGCTGGGGGTACAGGTTGTGGTAAAACGACTGTAGTGAATCAGATACTAAACGAACTTCCAGAAGGTGAAGTTGGCGTAATGTCTCAAGATTCGTATTATACAGACACGTCTCACTTAAATTATGAAGAACGTATAAAAATAAACTTTGACCATCCAAGATCCATAGATTTCGAGTTATTAGTTTCACATTTAGACGAACTTAAAAAAAGCAATCCAATACATCAACCTATATATTCGTTTGTAAAACATAACCGAACAGGCGACACTATTTTAACACACCCTAGAAAAGTCATGATTGTTGAGGGTATTCTAATACTTACAAATCCCGAATTAAGAGATATGTTCGATATTAAAATATTCGTACATGCCGATAGTGACGAGCGTCTCATCCGCCGTTTAAAACGGGATATCGCCGAGCGTGGTAGAGATCTAGATGAAGTACTGTCGCGTTATCAAAACACTCTAAAGCCAATGCATGAGCAATTTATTGAACCCATGAAAGAGTATGCAGATATTATCATACCCAACAACAAATACAATACAGTTGCTGTAGATATTGTAAGAACAATTATTAACGAAAGATTATAAATGGCATTCATCAACAATAAAAGTAAATTTTTCAAACCCTTTAAAAATATCTTTATTCTTATTTTAATTGTGTTCGTTATTTGGATGTTATTTTTTGATAGTAATTCCTGGTTTATTCATAACGAATTAAATACCGAAATCGATGACCTCGAAGCTGAAAAAGAATACTATAAAAAAGAAATTGAAAAAGATAATAAAGCCATTAAAAAATTGAGTACAGAAGAAGGATTAGAAAAATTTGCCCGTGAGGAGTACTACATGAAACGTGAAAAAGAAGAGATATTCATTATAGAATATGAAGACAGCTTAAAAACAAAAAAAGATGATGAGTAAGTTGTTTAGCGAATTTAATGGTGTCACCGCAAAGCAGTGGAAACAGAAGATTCAAGCCGATCTTAAAGGTGCCGATTATAATGAAACCCTTATCTGGAAAACAAACGAGGGCATTGATGTAAAACCCTTTTACAATCATGAGGATTTAGATGCTTTAAATTGTTCAGGCGCTACAATTTCATCTTGGAATATTTGTCAATCTATTTTTGTAGCTGATGTTGAAAAATCCAAACTTAAAGCTGTTGATGCCATTGAAAGAGGCGCCGAAAGCATTAAATTTATTATTCCTAATAAAGATGTTTCGGTTGAGTCGCTATTAAAAGGTATCGATTCTACTTCCACTCCAATATATTTTGAATTGCAGTTTTTGTCTTCAGAATTTGTGAAAAATTTAAATAAATGTCACCTTGAGCATTGCCGAGAAACAAAATTGAGTTTTGGGTCGAAGGTAGCGAGTGAAACTCGTCGAAAGGTTTCAGAAAAAACCGGAATATTTATCAACACAGACATCATTGGGAATCTTACTAGAACAGGAAATTGGTTTAATAATTTAAAAGACGATCATCAACAGTTTGAAACCATCGTTAAAGATACAAATGCTTTTAGTGTAGATGTTGCGCTGTACCAAAACGCAGGAGCAACAATGGTGCAGCAACTGGCTTATGCATTAGCTCATGCAAACGAATACTTAAACCATCTTGATGACGTCATTGCGAATGAAACGAAGGAATCTCTCCATGTAAATTTCAACGTTTCAGTAGACACCAACTACTTTTTCGAAATAGCAAAACTTCGCGCCTTACGTTTACTCTGGAAAACATTAGCTTCCGAATATAACATAAATACAGAATGCCACATTTTTGTAACACCAACAAAACGTAACAAAACACTTTACGATTACAATACCAACCTGCTTCGAACCACAACCGAATGCATGAGTGCCATTCTTGGAGGCACAAACACAATTTGCAATTTGCCTTATGACGCTATTTATCACAAAGACAATGAGTTTGGCGAACGTATTGCACGCAATCAGTTGTTGGTACTAAAACACGAAAGCTACTTTGACAAGGTATTAAATCCATCTGATGGCACCTATTATATTGAAAGTCTAACGCAACAATTAGCCGAAAAAGCATTGGAATTATTTAAAGACATTGAAGCTAAAGGAGGTTTTGTTAAACAACTTTTTAGCGGTACTATTCAACGAAAAATAAAGGAAAGTGCTGCAAAGGAACAAGATCAATTTAATAAAGGTGAAGCCGTATTATTGGGAACAAACAGGCATCCAAATTTTAACGATAAAATGAAAGATAATTTGGAGTTATATCCCTTTGTGAAAATTAATCAAAGAAAAACATTGATTGAGCCTATTATTGAAAAACGCTTGGCAGAAGCATTTGAACAAGAACGATTAAAAACAGAGTAACCCTTAAACCCTATATTAGAATGAAAACACAATTTTTTAAGCTTTTTGCAATCACATTAATTATCAGTTTAGCGAGTTGTAAAAACGAAAAAGCAAACGTATTCACAGATTACAAATTTTCCGATAAGCCTGAAACCTTGGCTTGTGAAGGCATGGATACCAAACTTTTAAAAGAGGCGCTTTATACTTTTGAAGATGATATTATTAAGCATTACAATTCGAAGAACAGTAATTTATCACAATCGTATAGCAGATTTATAAATGAAGCGATCTCAAATCGATTAAAAATCGAAGACCTGATCTCGGCTCATACGGTAAAAGTTTTTGAAGCATTAAAAAACAACAATGCACTTTGGGACCTCAATAATGCTAATAACAAATTGAACTACAATAGCGAAGCCTTAAAATGTATCGCTAATAATATTAATGACAACCGCTTAAAGTCAATTTTTAACTCATTATTATCAACAAACAGCATGAGCCCAAAGTTATTTGGAGCTGCGCTACAAAGTAATGCGAGAATTTTACTTAACGATAGATATGTGGCAACTTATGTTGCTTTAGATTTCTATTATTCAAAACTTTTTGATGTCGATTTTACCAAAGTTAATTTAGAAGTACCTCAAACCAATGTCGATTTTAATAAGATTCCGCCTTCTGAACCAAAAGAAAATTAAGATGCTGAAGTTAATCACAAATAATGTCTAGAAAAAGCCTTCAACATATTACATTAAAGTCTGAAGATGGAAGTCGGAAGTTAGAAGTAAGCGATACCTTCCTAACTGCCGAAGACATTGAAGTTAAATCAACGTACTCAAAAGAAGATTTAAACGATGTCGCACACCTCGATTTCGTTGCCGGAATTGCGCCTAACTCGCGTGGTCCTTACAGTACTATGTATGTGCGCAGACCTTGGACGATTCGCCAATACGCTGGATTTTCAACGGCCGAAGACAGCAATGCCTTTTACAGACGCAATTTAGAAGCTGGGCAAAAAGGATTATCTGTTGCTTTCGATTTAGCAACGCATCGCGGTTATGATTCCGACCACGAACGCGTGGTTGGAGATGTTGGTAAAGCAGGCGTTGCAATTGATAGTGTTGAGGATATGAAAATTCTCTTTGACCAGATTCCGTTGGATAAGATGTCTGTTTCCATGACTATGAATGGTGCCGTTTTACCCATTATGGCATTTTATATAGTCGCTGCGGAAGAACAAGGTGTAAAACCCGAACAACTGGCAGGCACCATTCAAAATGACATCTTAAAAGAATTTATGGTGCGTAATACGTATATCTATCCGCCTACGGCATCCATGAAATTAGTATCAGATATATTTGAATATTCCAGCAAGAACATGCCAAAATTCAATAGCATTAGTATTTCTGGTTACCACATGCAAGAAGCTGGAGCAACTTGCGATATCGAGTTGGCCTATACTTTGGCAGATGGTCTGGAATATATTCGTAAAGGATTGGATGCAGGTATGGATATCGACACCTTTGCACCACGATTATCATTCTTTTGGGCTATAGGCATGAACCATTTTATGGAGATTGCTAAAATGCGCGCTGCACGTATGCTTTGGGCAAAACTGCTAAAACAGTTCAACCCCAAAAATGAAAAATCGTTGGCATTACGAACCCATTGCCAAACCTCGGGTTGGAGTTTAACCGAACAAGACCCTTTTAATAATGTAGCGAGAACTACTGTTGAAGGTGCCGCCGCCGCCTTTGGTGGTACACAAAGCTTACATACCAATGCATTGGACGAGGCGATTGCTTTACCAACCGATTTTTCGGCTAGAATAGCAAGAAATACACAAATTTACTTGCAAGAAGAAACCAATATTACCAAAACAGTTGATCCTTGGGCAGGTAGTTATTATGTTGAAAAACTAACACATGATATTGCTCAAAAAGCATGGCAATTAATTGAAGAATTAGAAGAACTTGGCGGTATGACCAAAGCCATTGAAGCTGGAATTCCTAAAATACGTATTGAAGAAGCTGCTGCACGAAAACAAGCTCGTATCGATTCTGGACAGGATATTATTGTTGGCGTTAATAAATATAGACTAGACGAAGAAGACCCAATACAAACTTTAGAAGTCGATAACCAAACGGTTAGAGCGCAACAAATTGAGCGTTTAAACAGTATTAAAGCCGAGCGGAATAATGATAAAGTTAAGACTTCACTCTTAAAATTAACCGAAGCAGCAAATTTTTCCTTAAATTCGAAAGATTCCCACTTTCGTGAGGGTAAGAATTTACTAGCTTTAGCTGTTGAAGCTGCTCGTGAACGTGCAACATTAGGCGAAATTAGTGATGCGCTTGAAGCAGTTTTCGGACGATATAAAGCACAAATAAAATCATTTTCCGGTGTGTATAGTAAAGAAATAAAAGACGACAAAGCCTTTAAAAAAGCCAAAGAACTTGCTGACAAATTTGCAGAGCAAGATGGTCGCAGACCTCGTATAATGATTGCAAAAATGGGACAAGATGGACACGACCGTGGTGCGAAAGTCGTGGCTACAGGTTATGCAGATGTTGGTTTTGATGTCGATATTGGTCCACTATTTCAAACACCACAGGAAGCCGCAAAACAAGCGGTTGAAAACGATGTACATATTCTTGGTGTTTCATCTTTAGCTGCTGGACATAAAACACTTGTTCCTCAAGTCATAGAAGCACTTAAAACCTATGGTCGTGACGACATTATGGTCATTGTTGGTGGCGTGATCCCAAAACAAGATTATCAATATTTATTTAACGCCGGTGCTGTTGCCGTATTTGGTCCCGGAACCAAAATTAGTGACGCTGCGATTAAGATTTTGGAGATTTTAATTGAATAATTTTTCAAGAAAATGAACTACACACAAAAAATGCTCCGCGATAATGCCTTAAAAGGTAAAACAATAGTCGTTACTGGAGGCGGAAGCGGTCTTGGAAAAGCAATGACCAAATACTTTTTAGAGCTAGGAGCAAATGTTGCTATCACATCTAGAAATTTAGAAAAACTTGAAATCACAGCAAGGGAATTGGAAACAGAAACTGGCGGCAATTGTCTTCCACTTCAATGTGATGTGCGCCATATTGACCAAGTGGAAAAGATGCACAAACAAGTCATTGAACGTTTTGGAAAAGTAGATGTACTACTTAACAATGCTGCCGGTAATTTTATTTCGCCAACCGAACGTTTGTCAGCCAACGCTTTTGACACCATAATAGATATTGTTTTAAAAGGCACAAAAAACTGTACGCTGGCTTTTGGCAAACATTGGATAGATACCAAACAAATCAATACAACGGTTCTAAATATTGTAACCACTTATGCCTGGACAGGTTCGGGTTACGTGGTTCCAAGTGCAACAGCAAAAGCTGGTGTATTGGCAATGACCAGAAGTCTTGCCGTAGAATGGGCAAAATACGGGATGCGTTTTAATGCCATTGCGCCTGGACCATTCCCAACAAAAGGTGCTTGGGACAGATTACTTCCCGGTGATTTAAAGGATAAATTCGACATGGCTAAAAAAGTGCCTTTGAAACGTGTTGGAGAACATCAGGAACTGGCAAATTTAGCCGCTTATTTAGTGTCTGATTTTTCGGCTTATGTGAACGGCGAAGTTATAACCATTGACGGTGGCGAATGGCTTAAAGGCGCTGGAGAATTTAATATTCTGGAAGACATCCCTAAAGAGATGTGGGATCAACTGGAAATGATGATTAGAGCGAAGAAACAGTAATATTTTTTTATTTTATTAAGATTAATGTAACCTTTATTCTCTTTTTCTTATACCAATTAAGTTTTAATATTAATTACAGTCATTTAACCATCTTATGAAAAAAACACCTCTTTTAATGTTAGCTTTCTTTTTAGTAATCGCCAACAGCCTATCTGCTCAAGAAGCAACATCGCAAGTTGATAAATCAACGCTGATTCCTACAGATCCAACTGTAAAAATTGGCAAATTAAGCAACGGACTTACCTATTATATTAAAAACAATGAAAAGCCTGAAGACAAGGTTGAACTACGTCTTGTTGTTAATGCCGGTTCTATTTTAGAGGACGACGACCAATTAGGGTTGGCACATTTTATGGAGCACATGAATTTTAATGGCACAACAAATTTCAAGA
Source organism: uncultured Flavobacteriaceae bacterium (assembly GCA_964195015.1). Taxonomy (GTDB): domain Bacteria; phylum Bacteroidota; class Bacteroidia; order Flavobacteriales; family Flavobacteriaceae; genus CAXMOQ01. The sequence goes on from CAXMOQ010000100.1 coordinate 7,489, forward strand.
AAAATGAATTAGTCGATTATTTACAAAGCATCGGTGTGAAATTTGGCGCGCATTTGAATGCATATACTGGTTTTGATCAAACCGTATATATTTTACCTATACCAAGTGACGATCCTGAAAAACTTGAAAAAGGGTTTCAAATATTAGAAGATTGGGCACATAATGCCTTACTTGATGATAAAGAGATTGACAACGAACGTGGCGTTGTTCTTGAAGAATACAGACTTGGAAGAGGTGCCGACGAACGTATGTTACAAAATTATCTACCTAAAATTTTATATGGTTCAAAGTACGCCAATAGATTACCAATAGGGACAAAAGAAAATTTAGAAACTTTTAATTATGAGAGTTTAAAACGTTTTTACAAGGATTGGTACAGACCAGATTTAATGGCAGTAATGGCCGTTGGAGATGTGGATATAAATACACTTGAAGAGAAAATAAAATCACACTTTGGAAAAATTCCTGTGGTAGAAAATGCAAAGCCAAGGGAAGTTTTTAATTTGCCAAATCATAAAGAAACGCTTATTGCTATAGAATCTGATAATGAAGCGGCATTCTCAAGAGTGCAGGTTTTATTTAAAGACAGTGATAATGTAAAAATTGAAACAACCCTTGAAGACTATAGAAATTCTATGGTCAAATCACTCTTCACACAAATGATAAATAATCGTTTGGACGAGTTAAGAAATAGTGAAAATCCACCATTTGTATATGGTGCAAGCTATCATGGAGGCACTTGGGCGAGAACAAAAGCGGCTTATCAATCGTTTGCTATGACTAGTGAAACAGGACAACTAGGTGCTTTAAAAGCATTACTTGAAGAAAACGAGCGTGTACGAAAATTTGGTTTCTACGAAGGCGAATTTAACAGAGCTAAAAAAGATATTTTAGCAGGTCTCGAAAAATCTTTTAAAGATAAAGACAAAACGCCTTCTAACAGAATTATTGGAGAATATTTAAGACACTTCTTAAACCAAGAACCTATGCCTGGTATTGCATGGGAATACAATTTCCAAAAAGAGGAATTGCCAAACATCCAATTAAGTGAGGTAAATAATGTTATCGTTAACTATTTAAAGGATGAAAACAGAGTTGTAGTGATTACAGGCCCGGAAAAGGAAGGGGTGGTAAAAGTAACAGAAGCGCAAGTACAAGAGTTATTAAACACAGTAGGAAGCACTGAATTACAATCTTACGAAG
>CAXMOQ010000100.1:8793-9125 GCA_964195015.1 uncultured Flavobacteriaceae bacterium
CACAGATCTACCAGAAATGGGTGGCATTATCGACATGGCTAAAGATAGCATATTAGGTACTACAAAAATTACATTAGGCAATGGTGCCACCGTGACATACAAAAAAACCGACTTTAAGAATGATGAAATCCTTTTTGAGGCGTTTAGTTTTGGTGGAACATCATTGTATTCTAACGAAGATTATATTGCGACAAGTTTTGCAAACCCAGGACTTACAGAAGCAGGTGTTAATAATTTTGACAAAGTTGAATTGGGGAAAATGATGTCAGGTAAAATAGTTTCTGTAAGACCAAGCATCAGTACTTATAGCGAAGGTTTTTCCGGTTCGGCTA
>CAXMOQ010000101.1:0-8962 GCA_964195015.1 uncultured Flavobacteriaceae bacterium
CATCATAATTATTCCCTTTGGTCACAAAAGATACCATACCTCCAAAATCATTCATTTGTGACTTTGCAATCTCATGATTTGGATGATCTTCAAAACCTGGCCAATATACCTTTTCAATTTTTGAGTGCTTAACCAAATATTTTGCAACAGCTTTGCCATTTTCACAATGACGTTGCATTCTAATATGTAGTGTTTTTATGCCTCTTAATACTAAAAAACTATCTTGAGGACCACAAACGGCACCACTGGCATTTTGAATAAAATACAAGCGGTCTGCCAAGTCTTTATCTTTTACAACTAAAGCACCCATGACCACATCACTGTGGCCTCCTAGATATTTTGTTGCCGAATGCATTACAATATCAGCCCCTAAATCAAGAGGTTGTTGTAAATAAGGTGTTGCAAAAGTGTTGTCTACAGCAAACATAATATTATGCTTTTTTGCAATCGCTGCTGTAGCCTTAATATCAATAATATTCATCATTGGGTTTGTTGGCGTTTCAACCCAAATAAGTTTTGTGTTGCCATTCACATAAGCCTCTATTTTTGAAGCATTATGCATGCCAATAAAATGAAATTTGATTCCGAAATCGGTATAAATTTTAGTAAACAAACGGTAGGAACCTCCATATAAATCATTCGTAGAAATAACTTCGTCTCCAGGTTTTAAAAGCTTAATAATAGCATCAATAGCAGCGAGTCCAGAACCAAATGCAAGTCCGTGATTGCCGTTTTCGATACTTGCAAAGGCATTTTCCAAAGCATTTCTGGTCGGATTGTGTGTTCTTGAATATTCATACCCTTTATGTCCTCCCGGCGTGCTTTGGGCGTATGTTGTTGTTTGGTATATTGGTGGCATTACAGAGCCATAAGCCGGATCGTGCTTTTGGCCGCCATGTATCGTCTTTGTATTAAATTTCATCTGCTAATTCTTTGATACAAAAATAGGCTTTAATTCGGTGTATTCAAATGCAATATATACCTTTATAGCATCTTTAACTTTTGCTTATGAAATCTTTAATTGTTAAATCTATACTCTCTCTCGCATTCATTTTTATCTCCTGTGAAGACCAAAAAGCGTTGACATTTTTAGAGATTAATATGACCGCGGAAAACAATTCTATTGTTGAAACTAATATCCCTCAAGCTATAGGAACAAGTGATATTTCAAATAATATTAATGAGAATATCGAAAATGTTATATCTGGATTACTAAATATTGGTGATGCTGATGATGTTTCAGTTAAAACTGTTGAAGAAAGTATTACATTGTTTAACAACGAGTTTCAATCCTTTAAAAATGACTTTCCTGAAAGTGCCCAACAATGGGAGGCACAAATTGATGGAGACGTGATGTATCAATCTCCCGAAATAGTAAGCATTGCCCTTACATCTTATATAAATACTGGAGGAGCGCACGGTATTTTAACTATTAACATTCTAAATTTTAATACGGAAACTGGTTTAAAAATCTCGAACGACAGTTTATTCACCAATATGGACGCATTTAAAAGTGTTGCAAAACCCTATTTTGAAAAAACAATAAAAGAGAAGGGAAACAATTTCTTTGATACTGATGTTTTTGAACTTCCATCTAATATAGGGTTTGGCGAAGAAGGTGTTATTTTACTTTACAACGTTTATGAAATTGCTCCTTATTCGACCGGAATTACCGAATTTACTATTCCCTATGATCAGATTTCGGCTTTATTTAAGTTTAATTAAATGGATCTCGATTCTCTAGAAAATAAATATGAAAAAAATATACTATCTAAAAACCTGCAGTACTTGTGTGCGAATTTTAAGAGATCTCAATCTTTCTTCTGAATACACATTACAGGACATCAAAATCGATGAAATAACGGTCAAGCAATTAGAGCAAATGAAAGATTTAGCTGGAACTTATGAAGCGCTTTTCAGTAAAAAAGCAAAGCTTTATAAAGAAATGGATTTGAAAAATCAAACGCTAGAAGAAAGTGATTACAAACATTATATTTTAGAACACTATACTTTTTTAAGACGCCCTGTTATTATTGTTGGTGATGTCATTTTTATAGGCAACAGTAAAAATGTAGTTCAAGCGGCAAAACAGTTTATTAATGAACAATAGAACGCTTGCGCTTCTTGCCGCTTTGGCAGCAACGACCATTTATGGCCTAAACCACACGATTGCCAAAGGCTTGATGCCAACTTATATTAAACCTTTCGGATTCATTTTTTTAAGGGTTGTCGGAGCTTCAATTTTATTCTGGCTTATTAGCTTATGGGGACCAAAAGAACGCATTGCCTTTAAAGATTGGAAACGTATTTTTTTATGCGCTATTTTTGGGATGGTCATTAATATGCTCATGTTTTTTAAGGGATTAAGCCTTTCCACACCAATTAATAGCTCTATAATAATAACAATTTCTCCAATTTTAGTATTCTTAATGTCGGCATTTTTTATTAAAGAAAAAATCACGCTGATTAAGTATTTAGGCATTGGTTTAGGGTTTTCAGGCGCATTGGCTTTAATACTATTTAGCAGCGAAGTTAGGTACGATGCGCCCAACATTCCTTTAGGAAATGCATTGTTTATAATTAATTCCATTTCCTATGGCATTTACCTCATCATGGTAAAGCCCTTAACTGCAAAATATCATCCGTTTACGCTCATGAAATGGCTCTTCTTAATTGCTGTTTTCATTAATTTCCCTTTAACCATATCAGAATTTATCGAAGTAAAATGGGCGTCCCTTCCTTTCGAAGCCATTTGGAAACTTACGTTCGTAGTTGTAGCAACCACATTTTTAACCTATTTGCTTAACATTTTTGCGTTGAAACAATTAAAAGCATCAACCATCGGTGTTTTCATGTACTTACAGCCGGTGATTGGTATTGGTTATGCCATTATCGCCGGTAGTGATTCGTTAAATTTTATTAAAATACTGGCTGGAATTTTGATTTTTGGTGGTGTGTATTTAGTGACCAAGAAACCTAAACTTAAGCCTTTAAATTTTTAAGTTTCCTAAGAGACTTGTGTTTTTAGATTTTTGGCTAGTAATAACAATATTAACTGTTTTCTAAACCTTCGGATTTAATTACCTTTGTACAACTTTTTAAATACCGCTTATGATACATTCAATGACAGGTTATGGTAAATCTGTATTACAATTGCCAACAAAAAAAATAACAATCGAAATTAAATCGCTTAATAGCAAAAACCTGGATTTGAACGTCAGAATGCCTTCGGTGTACAGAGAAAAAGAGCTGGGAATTCGCAAACTAATTGCCAAAAACATAGAACGTGGTAAGGTGGATTTTTCTATTTATGCCGAAACCACTGGTGAAGAAACCTCAACTCAAATTAATAAACCCGTCGTTAAACAATATCTCAAACAGCTTAAAGACATTGTTGATGGTGATGAAACAGAACTTCTTAAAATGGCAGTGCGTTTTCCCGATGCCTTAAATACAGAACGTGATGAAATTGATAAAGACGAGTGGCGTACAATTGAAAACGGAATTAATGCGACACTAGAAAGTATTAACACCTATAGACTTGACGAAGGAAAAGTACTTGAATTAGATTTTAATAACCGGATTAAAACCCTTGACATCCTTCTTGAAGAAGTGATGGTTATGGATCCAGAACGCATTGAAGGTGTGCGTGAACGTTTACGTAAAGGCGTTGAAGATTTGAAAGAAAAAGTTGATGAAAATCGTTTTGAACAAGAACTTATTTACTACATAGAAAAATTTGATATTACCGAAGAAAAGGTCAGGCTGAAAAATCATTTAGATTATTTTGTTTCTTCCATAAATTCTGAAGATTCCAATGGTAAAAAATTAGGTTTTATTGGCCAGGAAATAGGTAGAGAGATTAATACCATTGGCTCTAAAAGTAACTACGCGCCTATGCAAAAATTGGTGGTACAAATGAAGGATGAGCTTGAAAAAATAAAAGAGCAATTATTAAACGTACTTTAATTAGTAAACAGTTTGCAGTGGCAGTATTCAGCTCATAACATAATAAAAATATTCGTGTCCCTATCTGTCGGCAGACAGGTTCGTGACTAAACAATAAAAAAATGAAAGAAGGCAAACTTATTGTGTTTTCGGCACCTTCAGGATCGGGCAAAACAACTATTGTTAGGCATTTGCTTGGCAAAGAGAAATTAAATTTGGCATTTTCTATCTCGGCAACGTCAAGAGAAAAACGAGGTGATGAAATTCATGCTAAAGACTACTACTATCTAACGGCAAAAGAATTTAAGACCAAAATAAAAAACGATGAATTTCTGGAATGGGAAGAAGTATATCGTGATAATTTCTATGGTACTTTAAAAAGCGAAGTAGAGCGTCTTTGGGCACAAGGAAAACATGTGATTTTTGATATTGATGTTTCCGGAGGGCTTCGTATTAAGCGAAAATTCCCGGAACAAACATTGGCCATTTTTGTAAAACCACCAAGTATTGACGCCCTTAAGATTCGCTTAAAAAAGCGTAAAACCGAAAGCGAGGATAAAATCAATATGCGTGTTGCCAAAGCTTCGGCAGAGCTCGCAACAGCCCCCTTATTTGATTGCATTATAGAAAACAATAACTTAAATATTGCTTTAAAAGAAGCAGAAACATTGGTGTCTAATTTCCTTAAAAAAGATTCTAAATAATTATCATGAAGATTGGCTTATATTTTGGAACATTCAATCCTATTCATATCGGGCATTTGGTTATTGCCAATCATATTGCAGAATATAGTGATTTAGATCAGGTTTGGTTTATTGTTACACCGCATAGCCCTTTTAAAAACAAAAGTTCGTTATTGGACAATCATCATCGTTATCAGATGGTTGATAGGGCTGTAGAGGATTATCCAACTTTAAGAGCAAGTGATATTGAATTTAATTTGCCACAACCAAATTACACGATTAATACACTTATTTATTTAGAAGAAAAATATCCAGAACACGAATACTCCCTAATCATGGGAGAGGATAATTTAAAGGGTTTTCATAAATGGAAAAACTACGAATTAATCTTGGAGAACCATCATATTTATGTGTATCCAAGACGTTCTAGTAGCAGTATAGAACCCCAATTTATTAGCAACGAAAAAGTGCATATTGTTAACGCTCCAATTATGGAAATTTCATCAACATTTATCAGGAATTCTATACAAGAAGGCAAGAATATTCGTCCGCTTTTGCCAGAACATGTCTGGGCGTATTTAGATGAAATGAATTTTTACAAATAAAAGAAGCCGCTTAAGGAAATTCCCTAAACAGCTTCTTCACTAAATAACCAACCAAACTTTTATTTATCTCTAGTATTTTCTCTTAAGTTTTCCTTTTTAGGTGTTCTTTGTTTTCTCAACTTATCGGCATTTGTCGTAGTTTGAGATTGCCCATTATCCTTTGTTGCTCCCAATCGTAAGAATTGTATATAGCCTCTGCCCTCAAACGCATATACCGTTCCCGATGCCGAATGAAACAACTCTATCTTGGCATCATTTATAACGTTCAATTCGAAGAATTCATTGTCAAAAAAATCATAATCTAATGTTAAAGTTTTTAAATATAGATCACTAGGAACATCTTGAATATCATAAATTCCTGTGTAATCCCAAATAATATCATTAATCTCAATGCCGCTTTCATCTTGAGAACTTCTAAAAGTTACATCATTGCCTCCTGCGATAAACTGTAATAAATTTTCGTTATCAAACTCATTTAATGCTCCAAAATTACTCGTATAGGTTTTTTCCCAAGCTTCATATTCCTGCAAGAAATAATGAATATTATCGTAAAAAACAAAGTCATAATCAAATTCACTACGCTGATAACCGTTTAAGAAATACGACGTGTCATTATACGGGTTATAAAGTTCAATGGTGTTATTATCAACTTGATAGACATCAAATGTTTCATAACCATCAATATCATGATAGACATCCAGAATCATATCGTAGGCATCGTATTCGCCAACATCTATACCATAACCATTGCCTTGACTGCCAATACCCACCAAGTTATTGTTTGCATAAACAATTCCGTTTAAAAAAGATACCGTAAATGCTTTTTGCAAGAAAGGTGTCTCACCATAACCAACAGTCGCATTAATGTCAACGTACCACAACTCGTAAGAACCTAATAGCTGATTCAATGAAATCGAGGGTGGGTTATTGTCATCTATCACAACTTCTGTATAGCAAGACGTAAAAAGGGTTGTGGTTAAAGCAAATATTAAAAGTAGTTTTATAGTCTTCATTGATACATTTTTATTATTCCTTAATCGTCTTTCAAAACGTATGCCAAAGAAGTAATTTGGAAATTTTATCTCCTTATATTCATTAATATTTTACGTATTTTTGAATTAAGTATAATGCTATCTTATGAATGATAATTTAAAGTATGCTGTTTTTGGTGCGGGAAGTTGGGCGACTGCCATTGTGAAAATGTTATGTGAAAATTTAGATGAAGTTGGTTGGTACATGCGCAGCGTTTATACCAAAGAGCATTTATTAAAAGAACAGCACAATCCGAATTATTTAAGTTCGGTAGAGTTTCATTTAGAACAACTGAAGATAAGCAACGATATTAATGAAATAGCTAATTATGCCGATGTTTTAATCTTTGTCATCCCTTCTGCTTTTATCCATTCCGAATTAGAAAAGCTTACTGCCAATATTTCCAACAAAACCATAGTCTCTGCGGTCAAAGGCATTATTCCAGAAACTGGTTTATTGGTTGGCGAACACTTTCATGGCGTTTATAATATTCCATTTGAAAATATTGCGGTAATCGCTGGTCCTTGTCATGCCGAAGAAGTCGCACTGGAGCGTTTATCGTATTTAACAATTTCATGTGCCGATGCCAGTAAAGCACAAAACATCGCCGATAGACTTTCTAGCAATTACATAAAAACAAAAATCAGTGATGATATTATTGGTACGGAATACGCCGTGATGCTCAAAAATATTTATGCTATTGCTGCCGGTATTGCGCATGGTTTGGGCTATGGTGATAATTTCCAGAGCGTGCTAATGAGCAATGCCATTCGCGAAATGAAACGTTTTATAAAAAAGATGCATAAAATGAAACGCAACATTAACAACTCTGCTTATTTAGGTGATTTGTTGGTAACGGGTTATTCGGTGTTTTCCAGAAATAGGATGTTCGGAAATATGATTGGTAAAGGTTATACCGTAAAATCGGCTCAAATGGAAATGAGTATGGTTGCCGAAGGTTATTACGCTACAAAAAGCGCACATTTGCTTAACGAAAGAAACCAAAAGAAAACACGACTACCTATTATAAATGCCGTTTATGAGATTTTATATGAAGGCAAAGACCCTAAAGCTACGTTTAAGACGTTAACGGATAGGTTGGATTAAATTATCCTAAAAACTTATTGCAAATGGATTTGTGGCTTCTTTTAATAAAAGCTTCTTAATTTCTACTACTTTACCAAAACCCCTTTGGCTCTCATTAGTGGAATTGACTGTAAAGCTTTAAGATTTATTGTGTTTTTTCTGAATGTATATCTTTTGTCGAACATTCTGTTTCCTTCAAAATACGTCACTTTAAATTGATTGTTTAGGGCAAACAAATCCTCTTGCATCAATTCAATCTTTGCGTAACTTTTTTTAGGAAGTTTATCTAATTTTTTTCTAAAGGTCGAAGTTATTTTATCTTCAGAAAAACCATTGGTCACAATAAGAACAACATCCAAATCTACATCTTTATCATTAATGATATAGGCATTCCAGTCTTGAGTTTTATAAACCTCGTTAAACTCGTTTACAACTGCTACATAAACGTTTTTAACTTCTGGTATAGTAATGTCTTTTTTCATACGTGGTCATTCCGAGTCACACCAAAAAGCGTGATGTGGTAATCTGCTTCTCGTAATAACGATTAAATTGTAAAACACAAAATTACTTGTTTTTAATTAAAATTTGCATTTTTCCCCATTTGACTTTTGAGAAAAAACAACTAACTTCGTTCCTGCCTGCCATATTTCAGGACGTGATATTAAACTAACATAAAATGATTTAATAATGGAAACACAAACTTTATTGATTATAGCCCAATTATTGGGGAATCTTGCTATCACGGTGGGAATTATAATTGCTGTCATTCAAGTTAAACAAAATTTAAAGCAGCGAAAAGAAATGGCCGCTTTCGAAATTTTTAAATCTTGGCAAACACCCGAGTTTACTGAAGCGCTGAATGAAATACAGTATTTGCCCGATCATGTTACGATAAATGAATTGAAAGCTTCAAAACCAAAAATGGATAGTTATGCCTACTTGGTCCATGCTTTTTTTGAAAGCACGGGTCTCATGGTAAAAAGGAAGATTATTTCTTTTGACGTAGTGGACGATCTCGTTGGTGGCGTAATTCTGGTGATATGGAAAAAGCTTGATATGTGGATCCAAGAATGGCGAAATGAGAGAAATCCTGCTGCAGGAGAATGGTTTGAATGGTTAAAAACTGAAATTGAAAACAAATCGAATGAAACTTAAAATTCTAATTTTAGAAAAAATAATTATCTTTCACCAACTTTCAAAAACACCCATTGAAGACAACACTCTCACATTTACCCCAAGGAAAAAAGGATGATCTAAAAAGCATCGTTGAAACCCTAATTAGTTTTAAGCAAGTAGAAATGGTTATCCTCTTTGGCAGTTACGCCACAGGGAAATTTGTGGATAAGGATGTTTACGAAGAAGACGGCATTACCTACGAATACCAGAGCGATTACGATTTATTGATTCTGCTTAACAAAAACAAGCTTTCTAACGATCGCGTCTTTACTTACAACATCACGGATAAATTAGAAGAACTAAACTGCCCCACTCCTATTAGTCCGATATACGAAGGCATTAATTTTGTAAACGACGAACTTTCCGACGGCAGTTACTTCTTCAACGATATTATGGAGCAAGGCATCATGTTGCACAACTCCGAGCGAAAAG
>CAXMOQ010000102.1:0-8906 GCA_964195015.1 uncultured Flavobacteriaceae bacterium
TCTTAACTTTCTCGTAAAACGATGATACCAATAAAAATACATCGTCTCGGGTTTTAATATCTTTTTTCAAATGGCGTAAGGTTTTTCTTTACACAACTACTTTGTATAATACTTCAAAATTAATCTTTTATATTTGTAAAAACGACAACGCTATGGACAGAAAGACCTTTATTGCAAAAACAGCCGGAGCATTACTTATTGCTATACCAGCGTATTCTATTTTAAGTTGTTCAACAACGTCTGATAATTCTGGTGATCCAGGAGGTGGTTCGGGTTACGGGAACGGACAAGCCAATTGTTTACAAAATGGAACAAACAGCAATATAGGCACCAACCACGGACATAACTTAACAGTTTCCAGTACCGATGTCAATGCCGGTGCAGAAAAAACTTATGATATTACAGGCTCTTCCGATCATCCACATACAGTTACTGTTTCAGCTGCCAATTTTAACACGCTTAAAAGCAATCAGCAAATCAGTCTAATCTCAACAAATGATGATGGTCACACGCACTCGGTTACCATTTCTTGTGCGTAAATAAGATTTGCGTAATTTTTAGTTAACTGAAAAAAATTATATGCTTATTTTAGCTTTATGATAAGCATAGTCATTCTTGGTGCCGGAAATGTAGCAACACATTTATTTAAAGCTTTTATTGAGGCTGATGATGTTTCCGTAAATCAATGGTATAACCGAAATATAAAAGTTCTAGACACCTATAAGAATAGTGTAGATGTAACCGATGATTTATCGCTTCTACAAGATGCCGATGTTTATATTCTTGCCGTTAGTGATGATGTTATTGAAGCTTTGTCTGAACAACTTCCGTTTAAAGACAGATTAGTAGTGCATACTTCTGGCAGTTCAAGTTTGTACGATATTGACAAGAAACACCGTCGTGGTGTATTCTATCCTTTACAAACCTTTTCAAAAGACACCGATTTGGACTTTACAACAGTTCCGCTATGCGTTGAAGCCCTTACAAAAGAAGATTTTAAAACATTAAAAGCACTAGCAGAGTCCGTTGGTTGCATCTGCCACAAAGTAAACACAGATCAACGTCAAGCTTTGCATTTAGCAGCCGTGTTTGTAAATAACTTTACGAATCAATTGTACAGGGTCGCCCACGAAATTACAGAATCGCAAAGTGGCGAATTCAATATTTTAAAACCACTTATTTTAGAAACTGCAAATAAAGTACAAAATCTGTCACCCTATTTAGCACAAACTGGACCAGCGCTACGGAATGATAAAAAAACCATTAAAAAGCATTTGAAACTTTTAGACAATGAGCATCATAAAGACATTTACAAATTACTAACCACCTCGATACATCGCACCCATGGAAGAAAAAAGTTATAAAGAATATTTAGAACATATTAGCACCTTTATTTTTGATGTTGATGGTGTATTAACCGATGGCACCATTACCATCACCACGTCTGGGGACATGTTAAGAACCATGCATACCAAAGATGGTTTTGCAATTAAAACAGCGTTAGATGCCGGGTTTAAAGTTTGTGTTATTTCTGGTGGTACCAATGAAGGTGTTAGAAAACGGTTAGAAGGATTGGGCATGACCGATGTTTTTCTGGGAGCACATGATAAAATAAAACTGTTTAATACCTATCTTGATACTTACAATCTAAAACAGGAAAATGTGCTGTTTATGGGCGACGATATTCCTGATTATCCCGTGATGAAACTTGTAGGTTTGCCATGTTGTCCACAAGATGCTGTCCCAGAAATAAAGGCGATTTCCAAATATGTATCACATAAAAAAGGTGGTAAAGGCGCTGTTCGTGATGTGATTGAACAAGTCCTGAAAGTACAGGGCAAATGGAATGGTAATTTTGATGCTAAGTATGACTAGTTTTAAGTAGACCGTTGACAGTCGCGGTTTTCAGTTAAACGAATAACAACACAACAACAAGCTTTTGAACATCCTAAACCTTATCCGCTGGAAAAACTTACTCATGATTGCCCTTGTGCAATTGCTCATTAAATATGCATTGTTTGAACCTTTTGGCATTGATATTATGTTAAACGAATTTGGTTTTTCACTGCTCATCTTATCTACGCTTTGTATTGCCGCCGCAGGTAATATCATCAACGATATTTGTGATGTAGAAACCGATTTGGTAAACAAACCTCATAAGGTAATTGTAGGTATACGTGTTTCAGAAAAAACGGCGTATAACCTATTTATCACTTTTAATGTTATTGGTGTTGGCATCGGGTTTTACCTATCCCATTTGGTTGGGAAAAGCGGATTCTTTGCGTTGTTTGTTATTATATCGGTCTTGTTATATATATACGCGACTTATTTAAAACAAACCTTAATCATTGGCAATATTATCATTTCGGCTTTAGTTTCCTTGAGTATTATTATTGTCGGTATATTCGATTTATTGCCAGCTATAACCGCTCAAAATCAAGAGACACAACTTACTATATTTAAAATTTTATTAGACTATGCGTCGTTTGCCTTCATCATTAATTTTATTCGTGAAATAGCAAAAGACATGGAGGATATTGATGGCGATTATAAAGCTGGTATGAATACGCTACCTATCGCTATTGGTAGAAATCGTGCCTCGAAAGTATTATTTGTCTTGTCAATTATTCCTTTGGCTACTGTGCTTTACTATGTGCTTACCTATCTATACAAGCAACAATTAGCTGTAGGTTATTTTCTTGTTTTTATTATAGCACCACTACTTTATGTCACCATTAAAACCTTTAGTGCTAAAACCAAGAAAGAATATCATCATATAAGTAACATATTAAAACTCATCATGCTTTTTGGAATGCTCTCTCTACTTCTCTATCCTTATATTTTAAAATAATGTTAAACGAAAAATTAAAAAATTACAATATTATCCTCGCATCAGGATCACCCAGACGGCAAGAGTTTTTTGAAAATTTAGGATTGGATTTTGAAGTACGATTAAAGCCTGTAAAAGAAGAATATCCCGATCGTTTGTGTCATTTCGAAATTAGTGATTATCTGGCACAATTAAAATCGTTACCGTTTAAGGATGAACTTAAAGACCATGATGTTCTTATTACCAGCGACACCATTGTTTGGCATAATGACCAGGCTTTAGGAAAGCCTAGAGATGAGGTGGATGCTTTCAATATTATTAAATCGATAAGTAATGATACACATGAGGTTATTACTTCGGTATGTTTTACTACAAAAACCTTTCAGAAAACAATAAACGCAATCACCAAAGTAACGTTTAAAGATTTTACAGACGAGGAAATACAGTATTATATAAAAACCTATAATCCGCTTGATAAGGCTGGAGCTTACGGCATACAAGAATGGATTGGACAAATAGGTGTTACAAAAATTGAGGGCTCTTATTTTAACGTTATGGGATTACCAGTGCATTTGGTATATCAAACACTTTTAGAGATTATAGCTTCCCACGATTAGCGATTTAGTAAGTTGTTTATATAACGTCCTGTTTCAAAAAGATGCAATTGGTAAATAAAAGTTAAATCCTGTATCCATTAAGTTAAAGAAAGATTAAAACCAGACTCTGCGCTACTTTTCTTTTATATATTTGGTTCTTAGCAAACCATACTCACTATGCCAAAGTCCTTACTCAACGTACTTTTAATACTGTTCACTTCAGTATCTGTTATAGCCCAACAACCTAAAAAACAAAGCACTTCCGATATTTATGAATCTATTGAAAAACTGAATTTTCTGGGATCGGTTTTATATATGGCTGCACATCCAGATGATGAAAACACCCGATTAATTTCCTACATGTCTAATCATGTAAAAGCAAGAACCGCCTATTTATCACTAACGCGTGGTGATGGTGGGCAAAACCTTATTGGGCCAGAAATTAGAGAGTTGCTAGGTGTTATTCGTACGGAAGAACTTTTGGCAGCACGTCGTGTAGATGGTGGAGAGCAACGTTTTACACGCGCTAACGATTTCGGATACTCCAAACATCCGGATGAAACTTTAGAAATCTGGAATAAAGATGAAGTATTAAGCGATGTAGTTTGGGCAATACGTAATTTTAAACCAGACGTGATTATTAATCGATTTAATCATACATCTGCCGGAGAAACCCACGGACATCATACCAGTTCTGCTTTGTTAAGTATAGAAGCTTTTGATCTCGTCAATGATAAATCTGCATATCCCGAACAATTAGATCAAGTGAGCTTATGGCGACCTAAAACACTTTATTTTAATACACATTGGTGGTTTTATGGCAGCCAAGAAAGTTTCGAAAAGGTTGATAAAAGCAAGATGATAAACTTTGATATCGGGGTATATTATCCGGACAAGGGCATATCAAATAACGAACTAGCTTCAATTGCTAGCAGTCAACATTTATCACAAGGCTTTGGAAGATTAAATCAGCGTGGTTCTGTTAAAGAATACATAGACTATTTAAAAGGCGATTTCCCAGAAGATAAAACCAATATTTTCTCTGGAATAGACACCTCTTGGAATCGCATTGAAGGTGGACAATCCATTGGTGATATTCTATATAAAGTAGAAGAAAACTTCAATTTTAAAGATCCTTCCGTACACATTCCAGAATTATTGAAAGCCTATCAATTACTATCCGATATTGAAGACAAACATTGGCAAATTATTAAAATAAAAGAATTAAAATCCATCATTGAAGCTTGTGCAGGACTTTATTTAGAAGCTTCGGCTAATATACCAACCGCAAGTAACGGAAGCATTATAACTATTGATATTGAAGCTTTAAACCGAAGCAATACCGATTTAGATTTGGTTTCTTATAATATTTCCGCATTGGCTGATGCCGTTTTAAGAAATACAACTTTAGAGCCAAACGTTAAGCAAAATTATAAAGATACTATTACGCTACCAAGCACCATGAAATCTACAGCGCCGTATTGGCTTGAAGAAAAAGGTACGCTTGGCATGTATAAAGTGGATGATCAAAATTTAATAGGCTTTCCAGAAACACCGCGTAGCCTGACGGTAGATTTCAACTTAAAAATTGATGGTACGCCATTAACCATTACGAAGGATGTTATTTATCGCTATTCAAAACCTGACAAAGGGGAACTTTACAGACCTTTCGAAATTATCCCAGAAGTTTCGGCAAGCATAAATGACGACGTGTACATTTTTGAAAATGACAAACAAAAAGAAATTTCGGTTGTTGTAAAAGCGGGTCGTGATAATTTAGAAGGCTTTGTAAGTATGAATTACCCTAAAGATTGGACTGTTTTTCCCGAAAAGCAAAAGGTTTCTATAGCGCATAAAGACGAAGAACAAACATTCACCTTCACTGTAATTCCTCCAAAAAATCAAAGTGAAGGACTTATTTCTCCAATAGTTAACATTAACGGAAAAGATTACACAAAAGAACTCATAGAAATCGATTACAGTCATATTCCGTTTCAAACAGTATTGATGCCAAGTGAAAGCAAAGTTGTGCGTTTGGATATTCAGAAAAAAGGCGAGAACATAGGCTATATTGAAGGTGCTGGCGATGTTGTTCCAGAAAGTTTACAACATATTGGTTACAATGTGGTTACCATAAAACCAGACGATATTAATGCGGAAACATTAAGCCGGTTTGATGCCATCGTCGTTGGCATACGCGCTTACAATACTATTGACGATCTTAAACACAAACAAAAACAACTCTTTGATTTTGTTGAGCAAGGCGGTAATATGATTGTGCAATACAATACTAATTTTAGATTAAAGGTTGATGAAATAGCGCCTTACGATTTAAAGCTGTCTCGTGATCGCGTAACCGAAGAAGATGCCGAAGTGCGTTTTATTGATCCCAATCATGAGTTACTAAACTTTCCGAATAAAATCACCCAAAAAGATTTTGAAGGCTGGACACAAGAACGTGGGTTATATTTCCCAAGCGAATGGTCCAGCGAGTTCTCTCCTATTCTTTCTATGAATGATAAAGGTGAAACACCAAAAGATGGTAGTTTGCTGGTGGCAAAGTATGGTAAAGGGCATTACATCTATACGGGTTTAAGCTTTTTCAGGGAATTCCCAGAAGGTGTGTCGGGTGCATATAGATTGTTTGCTAACATGCTCTCTATTGGAAAAGATAATATTAAAATTGAAGCAAAACTAGAGGATTAAGTCACAGAAACATTTAAGCAAAAAAATGTCAAAAATAAAAAAATATAAATGGGATAATATGTATACGCTTGTATTGATTGCAAACGCAATCTATATCATAATATTCTACTTTATAACAAACGCCCTTTAATAATGCAAGGACTAGATTGGATCGTTTTAATTGGAACGCTATTAGTCATTGTTGGATATGGCACTTGGCAAACACGCGGTAGTAAAAACGTGCAAGACTATTTAAGAGGCGGCAATACATCTAAATGGTGGACTATAGGGTTATCGGTTATGGCAACACAAGCAAGTGCCATTACGTTTCTATCTACGCCAGGACAAGCATTTAATGATGGTATGGGATTTGTTCAATTTTATTTTGGACTGCCAATTGCCATGGTTGTTATTTGCATGGTTTTCATTCCGCTTTACCATCGTTTAAAAGTATATACGGCCTATGAATATTTAGAAACACGTTTCGATTTAAAAACAAGAACTTTGGCGGCAATTTTGTTTTTAATCCAACGTGGTTTGGCGGCTGGAATTACCATTTTTGCGCCAGCCATAATTCTTTCGGCAGTTTTAGGATGGAACTTGATCTTATTAAATATTATCATTGGTATTTTAGTCATCATTTACACGGTTTCCGGAGGCACAAGAGCCGTAAACGTTACACAAAAGCATCAAATGATTGTCATTTTTATAGGGATGCTTATTGCTTTCTTTTTAATAATAAGCAAACTGCCTCAAGATATTTCATTTAGCAAAGCACTTGATATTGCTGGTGCAAGTGGGAAAATGAATATTTTAGATTTTTCTTTCGATTTGAATAATCGCTATACTTTTTGGAGCGGTATTATTGGTGGCACCTTTTTAATGCTCTCCTATTTTGGAACAGATCAAAGTCAAGTACAACGCTACTTATCAGGTAAATCGGTTAGAGAGATGCGATTAGGTTTAATTTTTAACGGCTTGTTAAAAGTGCCTATGCAATTCTTTATTTTATTGGTTGGTGTTATGGTTTTTGTGTTTTATCAGTTTAACGAAGCACCCGTAAATTTTAATCCAACAGCAGTTGAAGTCGTTTTAAATTCTGAATATGCTGGTGAATATAAAGCACTTCAAGATGAACAAAGTGCGATTTTTAATGATAAAAAAACAATTATTAAAACTTACATTGATTCTGAAAATTCCGATACTTCAAAATACTTATCATTGGCCAATGAATCTAACGATAGAATTAGAAATGAAGCCAAAATATTAATCAATAAGGCAGCTAAAGATAGAAATATAAAAGTGGAGAGTAACGACAAAGATTATGTCTTTATTCATTTTATATTAAACAACTTACCAAGAGGTTTAATTGGTCTGTTGCTGGCCGTAATATTAAGTGCTGCCATGTCCAGTACCTCCAGCGAATTAAACGCTTTGGCATCTACTACAACCATAGATTTATACAAACGAAATACCAGTGAAAAATCGGAAACCGAAATGGTAAAAATATCCAGATGGTTTACGTTAGCTTGGGGAATAATAGCTATTGGCGTTGCTTGTGTGGCGAATCTTGCCGAAAATTTAATCCAGCTCGTTAATATTATCGGTTCCATTTTCTATGGGAATGTTTTGGGTATATTCTTATTGGCATTTTTCTTTAAGTTTATAAAATCTAATGCCGTTTTTGTTGCGGCATTGATTACTCAAGTTATTGTTATTGGTTTATTCTTATTAAACGAATATGAGTTTATTAACCTTCCTTTTTTATGGTTGAATTTTGTTGGATGTGTTATCGTTATATTTTTAGCACTACTATTGTCTTATGGTACTTTAGACAGAAAAGGTAAATTCCCATTATTTCTATTAACTGCCATTTTAGGTTTTATAGCTTATGTTGTTATTTAACTCCAAAAAAAAGTAATGTATTCCTTATGTTAATTACTATCTTTATTCATGTAATTAACTTGAATTATGTCGAAATCACTACAAAACAGAAAGATCCGTTGGGGCATCATTGGTCTTGGGAATATTGCACACAAATTTGCCGCTGACCTTTTAACTGTTGACGATGCAGAGCTTTATGCCGTGGCCTCAAGGACATTGGAAAATGCTATTACTTTTGCTTCAAAGTATAACGCTACAAAAGCTTATGGGAGTTATAGCACTTTGGTAAACGATGCCAATGTTGATGCGATCTATATTGCTACACCGCATAGTTTTCATAAAGAACATACCCTTTTATGTTTAGAGCATGGTATTTCCGTACTATGCGAAAAGCCATTTGCGATGAATTCTGAAGAAGTCGAAGTTATGATTGCAAAAGCAAAAGAGAAGAATGTCTTGCTTATGGAAGCACTTTGCACTTCTGTTCTACCCCATTATCAGTTTGCTTTAAACGAATTAAAAACCAAAGCCTATGGCAATATTTTAAAACTTGAAGCAGATTTTGGATTTAAATCCGAGCATTCTTTAGATTCAAGAGTATTGAAAAAATCTCTTGGAGGCGGAAGTCTTTTAGATATTGGCATCTATCCCGTTTTTGCCGCGCTATCAACCCTTGGATTACCTAATAGTATTGAAGCCGAAGCCACATTCTTTGAAAACGAAGTGGACTCCTCTTGTAATATGATATTTAATTATAAAAATGGCATCGAAGCCTTTTTAAAAAGCTCGTTTATAGAAAATACTCCAACAGAAGCTATTTTCTACTGCGAAAAAGGTATCCTTAAAATTGATAGCGGTTTTTGTGCGCCTTCAACAGTGAGCAAAATTTCTAATGGTCAAGAAGAAACCAT
>CAXMOQ010000103.1:0-8896 GCA_964195015.1 uncultured Flavobacteriaceae bacterium
TTCCGGAGCCTTATCAAACTGGACCGGAAATACAAGTGCTGGACAATAAAAGACATCCGGACTCTTTTTTAGCAAATGGAACTCGGAAAGCTGGTGCAATATATGATATGCTAGCATATCCACCCAAAAATGTTAACCCTGCTGGGCAATGGAATTTATGCGTTATAGAGGTTAATCAAAAAGCTAACCTAGGAAAGGTTACAATGAATGGTAAAGACACCATTACCTTTCCCGTACATGGACCAGACTGGGACAATATGGTTACCAATTCTAAATTTAAAGATTGGGAAGGATTTGGAAAACACCAAACTGGCCATATAGGATTGCAGGATCATGGTAATAAAGTATGGTATAGAAATATTAAAATAAAAGAATTGTAATAATTGGGGAATAGTCATTTTTTAAATTAGGAATTCATTTTTGTGAGTTCCTTTTTTATTTATAACAATAATTGTTATTTATAATGCATTATTCTAAAAAAAAGAGTTTATATAAATACATATTAATAATTCTTTCTAAAAAATGAATGTAGATCTATTGTTATATCAAATAAATTAATAGTTTTACACCCATGAAACTTCAAAAAAATAAAATACGTACTTCAGTTCCCAGTTTGCGCTTGCGCATTCGCCGTCGCTAATTCTTTAATTTAGCATCAAATCAATTACGTTAATTTTATTTTTTAATCATGTACAAATCAAATTTATTATCAGCTTTTCGAAATTCAGTTATTTCTCAAAATAACCAAGCTAATACACGTCGCTTTTTTTTACGTCGCCCGTAAGGGTATATGTCTATTTAAGAACTTTAGGTGAGTCCGGTTCTGTTTTCAAATCATAATATTTTAAAAGTAATTAATTCAAAATCAATAAAATGAATATTTTTATTGCAGATAAATCACATAGTATTTATGCACAGATTATTTGTGACACCATATCAGACTCTGCAAATGTAAGAGGAACTGGAATTGCTAGGCGAACTCCAGAATATATCATAACCAAAATGGAGAATGGCAATTCCGTTATTGCTTTGGATGGAGACAAATTTGCTGGTTTCTGTTATATCGAAAAATGGGATCATGGAAAATTTGTTGCGAATTCAGGCCTGATTGTACATCCCAATTATAGAGGTCAAGGGTTAGCAAAAAAAATAAAGCATATTGTATTTCAGCATTCCAGAACCAAATTTCCGGATGCTAAGGTGTTTAGTATTACAACAGGATTAGCGGTGATGAAGATGAACAACCAATTGGGTTACGAGCCTGTCACATTTTCTGAATTAACAAATGATCAATCCTTTTGGAATGGTTGCCAAACATGTAAAAACTACGACGTGTTACAACGTACAGAACAAAGCATGTGTTTATGCACAGGAATGTTATTCGACCCAAATTCAAAAGAAATTAAGAAAAACAAAAAGGTAAAAGAAAAGGTATTTAAAAGATTAAAAAGCATCAAACAAACCTTATTCTTAAAAAAAGATAAAAAATGAAAAAGTTAGTATTAGCATATAGTGGTGGATTAGACACTTCGTATTGCGCCATACACCTATCAAAAGACAAAGGCTTTGAGGTGCATGCAGTAAGCGTCAATACAGGTGGATTTACACAAGAAGAGATTGAGAATATTAGAGAAAAGGCATTTAAAATGGGTGTGTCTACCTATAAAAACATTGATGCCATTGCAACATATTATGATAAAGTGATTAAGTTTTTAGTGTATGGCAATGTCTTAAAAAACAACACATATCCGTTATCTGTAAGTGCCGAGCGTATTATTCAGGCCATTGAAATTATTGAATACGCAAAAAGTATCGACGCCAAATATATTGCGCATGGCAGTACTGGTGCGGGAAACGACCAAGTAAGATTTGATTTGATTTTCCAAACCTTGGCACCAGAAATTGAAATCATCACCCCAATTAGAGATAATGCATTATCAAGGCAAACAGAGATAGATTATTTAATTGAAAATGGCGTTGATATGTCTTGGCAAAAAGCTAAATATTCTATTAATAAAGGGCTTTGGGGAACCAGTGTTGGTGGCGAAGAAACTTTAACGTCTAATCTGCCTTTGCCAGAATATGCCTATCCTTCACAATTACAAAAGGAAGGCCAAGAAAAAGCAACACTTACCTTTAAAAAGGGCGAGTTAGTAGCTGTAGATGGAAAAGAAAATAGTCCGGAGATAAATATTGAAGTCTTGAATGATTTAGCTTCAGCCTATGCTATTGGTAGGGATATTCATGTTGGCGATACTATTGTGGGCATAAAAGGCAGAGTGGGTTTTGAAGCTGCCGCGGCAACGATTATTATTAAAGCACATCATTTATTAGAAAAACACACACTTACCAAATGGCAATTACAACACAAAGATTATCTGTCTAATTGGTATGGCACACATTTACACGAAGGGCTGTATTTAGACCCTATCATGAGGGATATTGAAGCTTTTTTAGAAAGCAGTCAACAGCAAGTAAGTGGAGATGTTGTTGTAACTTTAAAGCCCTATCATTTCACATTAGATGGTATCACTTCAGAGCATGATTTAATGAATGCAAAGTTTGGTAGTTATGGCGAAATAAATAAAGGTTGGACTGCTGATGAAGCCAAAGGATTCATTAAAATCTATGGCAATCAAAGTAAAATTTATAAACAAGTAAACAATTAATTATGGTGCAAGTAGGAATCATTGGAGGCGCAGGTTATACGGCTGGAGAGTTGATTAGATTACTAATTTTTCATACTAAAGCAGAGATCAATTTTGTGTACAGTACGTCTAACGCAGGAAATAAAATCACTAATATTCATCAAGATTTAGTTGGTTCTTTAGATTTAAAATTTACAAACACCATTAATCCAAATGTAGATGTACTATTTCTATGTTTAGGACATGGAAACTCCAAAGCGTTTTTAGAACAGAATACATTTTCAGAGCATACTAAAATCATTGATTTAGGTAATGATTTTAGATTAGAAAAGGATAAAGTATTTAAACGCAAAACGTTTGTTTATGGCTTGCCGGAATTGCAAAAAGAAGCGATACAGTCTGCAAATTATATTGCAAATCCCGGTTGCTTTGCCACAGCAATTCAATTGGCATTATTGCCATTAGCACATCACAATGTGTTGAATGAAGACGTGCATATTAATGCGGTTACAGGTGCTACAGGCGCAGGAACGTCTTTATCTACAACCACGCATTTTACATGGAGAGATAATAACTTTTCGTATTACAAACCATTTACCCATCAACATTTAGGAGAGATAAATCAAACGGTGAATCAGTTACAGAATGATTTTGTTTCAGAGATTAGCTTTATGCCAAATCGAGGGAATTTTTCAAGAGGTATTTTCGCGACAGCTTACACAAATTTTAGCGGGAGTTTAGACGATGCTAAAGCAATGTATCAATCTTATTATAAAGATGCCGCTTTTACGTTTGTTTCAGATGATGAGTTACATTTAAAGCAGGTGGTAAACACGAATAAATGTTTGATTCATTTACATAAACACAACAATAAATTATTGGTGACAAGTATTATAGATAACCTTTTAAAAGGCGCATCGGGACAAGCGGTTCAAAACATGAATTTGATGTTTGGTTTTGCTGAAGATGAAGGGTTACAACTTAAAGCTAGCTTTTTTTAATAGCATTAGAGATCTGTCAGGTTTCAAAAACCTGACAGATCTGGTTTAAAAATAAAACGAAGTTAAATTAAAAAGATAACCGCTTTCGCGGTCAATAAACATGAAAATAGCCATTATAGGAACAGGGAATTTAGGAAAGTCCATTGCGAAAGGATTAATAACAAGCAATGCGATTACAACATTGTATTTAACCAAACGAAATTTAAGCACGATTCAGGAATTTGAGGGTTATAATAACGTAACTCTAACATCCGATAATGTTGAAGCGGTAAAACAATCAGACATCATCATTTTTGCAGTTCAGCCAGCACATTTTGAAGCGATTTTAAAGGATATAGCTCCGCTTTTAACTGAAAATCATGTGCTAATTTCGACCATAACAGGATTTTCAATTTCCAAAATGGAAGGCGTTGTAGGTCAAGACCAGTTCGTGATTAGAGCGATGCCAAATACGGCCATTGCTGTTGGAAAATCCATGACCTGTTTATGCAGTAACGAAAAAGGTAAACAGCGTATAAAGATTGCTGAAGCTATATTCAATCGTTTGGGAACTTCAATTGCTATTCCGGAAAATCAAATGCAGGCCGCCACAGTAGTTTGTGCAAGTGGCATTGCCTTTTGGATGCGATTGATAAGAGCGACAACGCAAGCTGCTATTCAGTTAGGTTTTGAAGCTGAAATAGCACAAGAATTGGCCATGCATACTTGTGAAGGCGCAGCGAATTTATTAATCACAACAGGGAATCATCCAGAACAGGAAATCGATAAAGTAACCACACCAAAAGGTTGTACCATTGAAGGTTTGAACGAAATGGAACATAAAGGGTTGAGTTCTTCATTAATCCAAGGTATGGTAACTTCATTTAATAAAATCAACACCATAAAAACCGAACAATTATGAGCCTATTTAATGTATATCCATTGTTCGATATCACACCGGTAAAGGCAAAAGATGTTTATGTTTTTGATGAAAACAGTGTGGAATATTTAGATTTATATGGAGGTCATGCTGTAATCTCCATTGGGCATTCGCATCCTGAATATGTAAAAAATATCAGTGAGCAAGTCAGTAAATTGGGATTTTATAGTAATTCTATTCAGAATCCTTTACAAGTTGAATTGGCTTCAACATTAGGAATGCAATCGGGTTGTGAAGAGTATCATTTGTTTTTGTGTAATTCAGGTGCCGAAGCGAACGAAAATGCTCTGAAACTAGCCTCTTTTCATACAGGAAAAAAGAAAGTATTGTCATTCAAGAATTCCTTCCACGGACGAACTTCGGCAGCTGTTGCTGCGACAGATAATCCCAAAATAACAGCGCCAATAAATGTACAGCAAGAGGTGGAGTTTGTGGAATTAGATGATTTAGAAGCTGTCGAAAAGGCCTTAAGTAAAAATGATGTTTGTGCTGTAATTGTTGAAGTAATTCAAGGTATTGGAGGTTTGAACGAAAGCACAACAGAATTTTATCAAGGGTTAAGCAAAATGTGCAAAAAGTATAATACACTGTTAATTGCTGATGAAATTCAGTGTGGGTTTGGAAGAACAGGCGATTTCTTTGCATTTCAAAAGCATAATATAGAACCAGACATTATTTCGATGGCAAAAGGTATGGGCAATGGATTCCCCATTGGAGGAATTTTAATTCATCCAAGTATTAAAGCTTCGTTCGGATTATTAGGAACCACCTTTGGTGGCAATCATTTGGCATGTGCAGCCTCGTTGGCAGTTTTAAATGTCTTGGAGAAGGATCAATTAATGCAAAATGCAAAGGAAGTTTCGGCATATTTTATTGAAAAATCCAAAGCGATACCAAAATTAAAAGCGATAAAAGGAAGAGGTTTAATGTTGGGTTTAGAATTCGATTTCCCAATTGCAGAATTACGGAAATCACTGATTTATAAACATCACATCTTTACAGGAAGTGCTAAAAACCCAAATCTGTTGAGAATACTTCCACCTTTAACGATTCAAAAGAAGCATGTTGATATATTTATTGAAGCGTTGAAAAAGGAGTTAAACCTCACAGGTTTTTAAAACCTAGTAAGTTTAGAAAGAAGATAGAAGTTCGATTAAAAAGATACTCGCCTACGCGAGCATAAATATGAAAAAGTACATCAACATAAACGATATTGAAAACCTTTCTGGAACCATTCAGACAGCGATTCAATTAAAGAAAAATCCCTTTCGATTTTCAGAAATAGGAAAGAACAAAACCTTGGTCATGCTGTTTTTCAATTCTAGTTTGCGAACCCGATTAAGTACAGAAAAGGCCGCAAAAAATCTTGGCATGCAGGTCATGGTTTTAAATGTAAATGATGCATGGAGTTTAGAATTCGATAATGGAACAATAATGAATTTTAATACCACAGAACATATTATAGAAGCGGCTCAAGTGATATCACAATATGCAGATGTGATTGCCGTAAGAGCATTTCCGACTTTAAAGGATAAAAAGAAAGACGAATCGGAATTTGTACTCGATAGTTTTGTAAAATATGCTTCTGTTCCCATTGTAAACATGGAAAGTGGGACGGCACATCCATTACAAGCCTTAACCGATGCGATTACCATTGAAGAATTAAAAACCAAAGACAAACCAAAAGTAGTGTTGTCTTGGGCGCCGCATCCAAAGGCATTACCTCAAGCAGTGGCAAATTCATTTGTGAGTATGATGCAAGCGTTGGATGTCGATTTTAGTATTACACATCCAAAGGGTTATGAGTTGAGTGCAGACATTACAAAGAGCACACCAATTAATTACAATCAGGAGGACGCCTTAAAGGATGCCGATTTTGTTTATGTAAAGAATTGGAGCAGTTATAACAATTACGGGAAAATATTGAGTGAGGATAAAAATTGGATGATGACGCAAGAGAAGTTAGGCAACGCAAAATTTTTGCATTGCTTGCCTGTAAGACGAAATGTTGTTGTTGAAGCTGCTGTGTTAGATAGTGAGCAATCCGTTGTGATTCAACAAGCCAACAATAGAACCTATGCAGCACAAATTGTATTAAAACAAATTTTAGAAAATTTATAGTTTCTGTCCGGTCGAGCGCAGCCGAAACCTCATTAACATACTAGAATGCAAATGAAGACATTAAAAATCATAAAAATAGGAGGAAACATCATCGATAATAATGATGCTCTTGATAGTTTTTTAAAACAATTTTCAAAACTGAAAGGATCGAAAATTTTGGTACATGGAGGCGGAAAATTAGCCTCGGATCTTACGAATCAAATGAATGTTCCTGTTAATATGATCGATGGCAGACGAATCACGGACTCAGCCACTTTAGATATTATTACCATGGTCTATGCTGGGAAAATCAATAAGAATATTGTTGCAAGGCTGCAAGCGAATCAATGTAATGCTGTTGGATTTACTGGAGCAGATGGCAATAGCATTATTGCAGAAAAACGACCGGTAAAAACTATAGATTATGGTTTTGCAGGCGATATTTTAAAGGTAAATACCAATACTTTAGAAGTGCTCTTAAAGAGTCATGTTACGCCGGTATTTTGCGCCATAACGCATGATGAAAATGGACAACTATTAAATACAAATGCCGATACCATTGCTTCGGAATTAGCCATTGAATTTGCAAATCGTTATAAAACCGAATTGTATTACTGCTTTGAAAAAAACGGGGTTTTAAAAGATGTTAATGATTATGATTCGGTAATTGAACATATCAACACAGAAACATATCAAACCTTAAAAAAACAAGGCATTATTGCAGATGGTATGTTGCCAAAATTAGATAACTGCTTCCATGCCATAGAAAACAATGTGGATAAAGTGTGTATTGGGAAACCGGAAATGCTTTTTAATGCAACATCGAAATTCACTACAATACAAGCGTAATGATGACACAAGACCTAACAAAAAATGCTATCGAGTTACTCAAAAAGTTAATTGAGATGCCGTCATTTTCTTCCGAAGAAGATAAAACAGCTGCACATATTGAATATTGGTTTAGACGACATAATATTGAATATACCCGTACTGTGAATAACGTTTGGGCAATCAATAAATATTTTGATGAAAATAAGCCAACACTTTTACTCAATTCACATCACGACACGGTTAAACCGAATAATGGATATACTAAAGACCCGTTTCAAGCCATTGTAGAAGATGGTAAATTATATGGTTTAGGGAGTAATGATGCCGGAGGTTGTTTGGTGTCTTTGATTGCTACATTCACGCATTTTTATAATGAAAGAAACCTGAAATATAATTTGGTCTTGGTAGCTTCGGCTGAAGAGGAAAGTAGTGGCGTTAATGGACTAAATAGTATGTTGAACATTATCCCAAAAGTGGATGTAGCTATTGTTGGCGAACCAACACTTATGAATCTCGCTGTTGCCGAAAAAGGGCTTGTGGTTTTTGATGCCGTCGTAAAAGGTACGCCAAGTCATGCAGCACATCCTAATGACGATAATGCCATTTATAAATCGATTGAGATATTAAAATGGTTTGAAAACTTTAAATTTAAAAAAAGCTCAAAAGCGTTAGGCGATGTAAAACTTACGGTGACACAAATCAATGCTGGGATACAGCATAACGCTGTGCCGGCCGATGTGAAATTGGTTATTGATGTTCGCGTGAATGATGCTTATACCAATGAAGAAATTGCAGAAATATTAACGGATAATGCACCTTGTGATATTATTGAAGCGAGAAGCTTACGATTAAATTCATCATCAATTCCAATAAACCATGAATTGGTGCAAGCAGGAATCGCATTGGGGCGTTCAACCTATGGTTCGCCTACTTTGTCAGACCAAGCAGTATTGTCTTGCCCATCATTAAAATTAGGGCCTGGAGACAGCACACGTTCACACACGGCAGACGAGTTTATTTATGTAAACGAAATAGAAGAAGGAATAAAAATATATATTGAATTGTTGAATAAAGTTATCGTATAAACAAATCAACGCATAAACAAATAAACATTTTCACCATGAAACTCTGGGATAAAGGATTTACAATAGACAAACAAATTGAACAATTCACGGTTGGAAGCGACAGAGAGATTGATTTGCATATAGCCAAGTACGATGTGCAAGCCTCGTTAGCGCACGCTAAAATGTTGGAAAGTATTAACATTATCTCTTCGGAAGAATTGCAGCAATTAGAAAAAGGTCTAGAACAATTGAAGCAGCAAATTGAAAATGGGACATTCGTGATTGAGGATCAATTTGAAGATGTACATTCAAAAATTGAATTCGAACTCACCA
>CAXMOQ010000104.1:0-8687 GCA_964195015.1 uncultured Flavobacteriaceae bacterium
CACCCGCCATCGTATTTTAGGAATTGTAAATGGTGATGATTTTCAAGTGTTGTTTAGCGACACGCCGGGCATTATAAAACCGGCCTACGAACTGCAGGAATCTATGATGGGATTTGTTAAGTCTGCCTTCGAAGATGCCGATGTACTACTATATATGGTCGAAATAGGGGAAAAGGAATTAAAAGATGAGGCTTTTTTTAATAAGATTACCAATTCTAAAATCCCAGTATTATTGCTATTAAATAAAATTGATAAATCAGATCAACAACAATTAGAGGAGCAGGTACAATTGTGGCAGGAGAAAGTGCCAAATGCCGAGATTATTGCCATTTCTGCTTTAACAGGTTTTCAGGTAAAAGAAGTTTTTAATCGGATCATTGAATTGTTGCCAGAATCTCCAGCCTTTTACCCAAAGGATCAGTTAACGGATAAACCGGAACGCTTTTTTATAAATGAAAGCATTCGGGAGAAAATCCTAATTCACTACAAAAAGGAAATACCTTATGCTGTTGAGGTCGATACCGAAGAGTTTTTTGAAGAAGAAAACATCATCCGAATCCGATCTGTCATTATGGTCGAACGCGAGACTCAAAAAGGCATTATCATTGGTCACAAAGGAGGTGCCTTAAAACGTGTTGGTGTTGAAGCTAGAAAAGATTTAGAGAAATTTTTCGGAAAACAAATACATCTTGAACTCTATGTTAAGGTGAATAAAAACTGGCGCAGCAATCAGAATCAATTACGTCGTTTTGGGTATAATCAGAAATAGTAATTTTTAAGTTCAAAGTTCAAATCCCGACAGCAATCGAGAATAAGTTTTTAAGCTGTAATGTTCTGAAAAACAACAACATTTCTTTTACCACAAATACACGAATATTAATTTCCCTAACACCTTATCTTATCCTCTTAAAGTATCTTTCATAAAACCGTGGAGTAAATACATCTCGTCCATTCCGGTTTTCTTTCCAAGTCTTCCTATAAAATATAGCGAGAACCATAACACTACCATAAATACCATAACACCAATTTGTAGCCAATAAGAGTTTTCCAGAGACCAATTACTATAAGCCCAAGCACCAAAACCAATAAATAAGACAGCAACAAAAAAATGAAAGAACATAAACATGGTCCAAACTGTTGGGTTTGGCCCAAATAAACCATGAACCGTACTTGTTTTTTTATCTACTTCATTAATTTCTAGATGTAACTGTGGCGACCAAAAGTGTTGTTTGTTTTTAGGAATTTTTATAAAAACATGATCGTCAACACGTGAAACTACAAAATCCGATTGTGAGTTTTTGGTATCTTCAAATAATTTTAAAGCTTCTTGATTATTTCGCTTTATTTCAAATTTAAATCGAGGCCTTAAGACCACTTCATTAGTTAATGACATGTAAGTTTTTTAAACTGTGTCAAAATACAGTTTTTTCTTCAAATAGGAAACACTACCTTTGCAGCCAATTTAAAGAATATGAGTAATATAGTAGCCATAGTAGGACGTCCTAATGTTGGAAAATCAACCTTTTTTAATCGTTTAATTCAACGAAGAGAAGCGATTGTTGATGCCGTAAGTGGCGTTACCAGAGATCGTCATTACGGTAAAAGTGATTGGAACGGAAAGGAATTCTCGTTAATAGATACAGGTGGTTATGTTTTAGGAAGCGATGATGTTTTTGAAGCCGAAATCGATAAACAAGTAGAACTTGCTATTGATGAAGCCGATGCTATTATTTTTATGGTTGATGTTGAATCTGGCATCACAGGTATGGATGAAGACGTGGCGATTTTATTGCGTAAAGTAAATAAACCGGTTTTTTTGGTAGTCAATAAAGTAGATAATGGGAAACGTGCCGAAGATGCCGTCGAGTTTTATGCCTTGGGTTTAGGCGAATATTATACCATTGCAAGTATTAATGGAAGCGGAACAGGCGATTTACTTGACGCGCTTGTTAAAGCTTTACCCGAAAAAGAAGAGGTCGAAGAAGAAGCCTTACCACGTTTTGCGGTTGTCGGTCGCCCGAATGCCGGAAAATCATCCTTTATAAATACCCTGATTGGGAAAGATAGGTTTGTGGTTACTGATATTGCCGGAACCACCAGAGATTCTATTGACACAAAATACGATCGCTTCGGATTTGAATTTAACCTGATTGATACCGCAGGAATACGTCGGAAATCTAAAGTTAAAGAAGATTTAGAATTTTACTCCGTTATGCGTAGTGTTCGTGCCATAGAACATAGTGATGTTTGCCTCATTGTTTTAGATGCTACCCGCGGATTTGACGGACAGGTTCAAAACATATTTTGGTTGGCTGAACGCAACCGAAAAGGTATTGTGATATTAGTTAATAAATGGGATCTTGTAGAAAAGGATAATAAAACCACTAAAGAGTTCGAGAAAGTGATTAAGCAACAACTCGAACCCTTTACCGATGTGCCAATTGTATTTATCTCAACATTATCCAAACAGCGTATTTTTAAAGCCATTGAAACGGCCGTTGAGGTTTATAAAAACCGCAGCAAAAAAATTAAGACAAGCAAGCTTAACGAAATCATGTTGCCCATAATAGAGCGTAATTCACCACCGGCGTATAAAGCGAAGTTTGTAAAGATTAAATACGTTATGCAATTGCCAACACCGCAGCCACAGTTTGCTTTTTTCTGTAATTTGCCACAGTATGTAAAAGAGCCTTATAAGCGTTTTTTAGAAAATAAGTTGAGAGAGCAATTCGATTTTCATGGGGTTCCTGTGAGTGTGTATATGCGGAAAAAATAGTTTTGTTAGGAGTTACTAATTCCTAAATCTACAATCGTTAATCACATTATTTTCAGTAGCAAGTTGTTTAAGAATATTGCAAAAGAAATTGAATAGTACTAAATTCTAAATAGTTTTGAACACTGAACACTGAACACTGAACACTGAACACTGAACACTGAACACTGAACACTGAACACTGAACACTTATAGTCCGATGCTTTTAGCGTAGGACTACCAACCACCAGAAGCACCGCCACCACCAAAGCCGCCACCACCAAAACCACCGCCGAAGCCGCCTCCAGAACTACCACCAAAACCACCAGAGCCACTACGATGACTACCGCGTCCCATATTGCTTAAAATAATAGCATCCAGAAGACTAAAGCCTCCAGGTTTTTTGCCACCGCTTCCGCCACCACGTCGATTTTTAGAAATGGTAATTAAAAGAATAATAAAGATGATGATTAACAAGGGAATTATACCAACTGGAAATCCTTTAGAATTCGATGATTTACGCGAGCTTTGATATTCTCCCATCATGACTTCAAAAATGGCATCGGCACCTCTGTTTAATCCGCCGTAATAATCATTCTGTTTAAAATAAGGGATAATGTCACGTTCAATAATACGTCTTGACATAGCGTCAGTAATTAAATGCTCTACACCATAACCGGTATTTATGGCAATCCTTCTATCATTTCTTGCCAATAGTATAAGAATTCCATTATCCTCTTTGGCTTGACCAATTCCCCATTTTTCTCCCCATTTCGCTCCTAAATAATTAATGTTTTCTCCTTGAGTAGAATTAATTATGGCAACGACAATTTGTGTTGAGGTAGTATCGGAATATTTTATGAGTTTGTCTTCTAGACTCCTTTTTTCGGTAGAAGAAAGTAAATTAATATAATCGTAAATACTGGTTTGAAATTCAGGTTTATCAGGAATTTCAAATTGCGCATGACTAATTTGTGATGAGCAAAATAACACAAACCCTAAAAGCCAAATGTTTTTTAAGTATCTCATTTAAGATTTGGAGATTTCGTCAGGTAATTCGTTTTCATCATCTGTATGCCAAGGGAAATATTTTTTCAGCTGTTCACCAGCTTTTAAAACACCATCTATTAAGCCTTGCTTAAAGTGTCCATTTTTAAAATGGGTTTGCATAATGTCTTTTGTGGAATCCCAAAAATTAGTAGCAACTACATCATTAATACCTTTATCCCCGTAAATAGCAAATGATTTGTCGGCTATGGCCACATAGATAAGAACGCCGTTCTGGAGTTTAGTATTATCCATTTTTAAATGATGAAATAATTCTAAAGCGCGATCTTGTACAGCATTTTTTGAAGTTTCTTCAATATGAATACGGATTTCTCCTGAAGTATTCTGTTCGGCTGTTCTAATGGCTTCTATGATTTCTTCTTCATCATTTGCTGACAGAAATCTTTCAATTTTAGACATTGAATAAAGATTAAAATTCTACTTTAGGAGCATTCTCACTTCCTGGTGCGCTTTTGTATCTGGGCATTTCTTCAAAACCAAATAAACTTGCCAGTAATTTACCGGGAAATTTAGTTGTAAATATGTCGTAAACATTTACGGCTTCATTGTAACGATCTCTAGTTACATTAATCCTGTTTTCGGTACCTTCTAGTTGTGACTGTAATTCTAAAAAGCTTTTATCGGCTTTTAAATCTGGATAACGTTCAACGGTTACTAATAATCTAGACAAAGCACCACTTAAACCTTGTTGGGCTTGCTGAAATTGCGCCATATTTTCAGGAGTCAAACTTCCTGCATCGATAGTGATCTTTGTTGCTTCGGCACGTGCACTTATCACGCCTTCTAAAGTTTCTTTTTCATGTTCGGCATAGCCTTTTACTGTAGCAACTAAATTAGGAATGAGGTCTGCACGACGCTGATAGGCACTTTCAACATTAGACCAAGCCGTTTTAGCATCGGCTTCATATTCAACGGCAGTGTTATTAAATCCTTTTCCCCAAGAATAAAGGCCAAATACGATTATTGCAACAATAATCCATGGCATCCATTTTTTCATAATTGATTGTTTTAAAGTTGATTTTTAATTTTAGAAAGTTGATTTTTAATATCTTCTAATTTATTAATAATCTCAAAATTAGAGAGTGCTTTTTTCTTTTCTTCTTTTAGATGTGTTTTAGCACCTTCAAGCGTAAAGCCTCGTTCTTTAACAAGATGGTAGATAAACTGGAGATTCTTAATGTCTTCTGGCGTAAATTTACGATTGCCCTTGGCATTCTTTTTAGGCTTTAAAACATCAAATTCCTTTTCCCAAAAACGAATTAAAGAGGTGTTAACACCAAATGCTTTGGCAACTTCGCCAATACCGTAATATCGTTTTTCGGGTAATTCTATATACATTAATCTAGCGATTGATTTTCCATAGTAGCACGTTCTAATAGTTTATTAAATTCTTCAGACGTTAAACTACCATAATAGAAATTAATTGGATTGATTCGTCTTTTATCCTTAAAAATTTCATAATGTAAATGTGGTGCTTCTGATCGTCCTGTGCTACCAACAAAACCAATAACATCACCGCGTTTCACTTTCTGGTTCTTTTTTACATTGTACTTGTATAAGTGCCCATATAAACTCTTATAACCATAGCCATGATCAATACGTATATGTCTTCCGTAGCCTGATGCACGTGAATCGGCACGTTTTACAACGCCATCACCGGTGGCGTAAATAGGCGTTCCTCTTGGCGATGTAAAGTCCATGCCCCAATGCATTTTTCTTGCTTTGGTAAACGGATCGGAACGCATGCCATAACCGGAAGCCATACGCGTTAAATCTTCATTTTTTACAGGTTGAATAGCTGGAATGGCTGCCAGAAATTTTTCCTTTTCCTCGGCAAGCTTGGCAATTTCATCTAAAGATTTTGATTGTACTACAATTTGTTTTTGTAAAATATCAATCCGTTTATTGCTTTCTAAAATAAGTTTCGAATTATCGAATCCTTCTAGGTTTTTGTAGCGATTTATACCACCAAATCCTGCTTTGCGTTGCTCTTCAGGAATCGGATTTGCTTCAAAATATAAACGATAAATATTATTGTCTCTATCTTCAATACTAGCCAAAACAGCAGTAGCTTCATCCATTTTTTTATTAAGGAGTCCAAATTGTAATTGGGTATTCTGAAGCTCTCTTTTTAATGCCTTTTCTTTTGGAGATTCAACATATTGAGAGGCTATAAATACAAATAAAAATCCGAAAAGCGCAGAAGACAGTAAAAATCCAAACACGAATTTTAATGTTGTTCTTTTTTTACGCTCTATCTTCCTATAGGAAAGTGTCTCGGAATCGTAATAATATTTTAC
This sequence comes from uncultured Flavobacteriaceae bacterium, assembly GCA_964195015.1. Lineage (GTDB taxonomy): Bacteria > Bacteroidota > Bacteroidia > Flavobacteriales > Flavobacteriaceae > CAXMOQ01. The sequence continues at coordinate 6,121 of CAXMOQ010000104.1, forward strand.
TTTAGACATAAGTTTAAAAGTTCTATTTTTGCATGATTAATAGAACGAAACACAAATATAAAAATTGTTTCGCACTTAAAGTAATTTTAACACAAGCTTGACTAATTATATATATGAAGTCTCAAGATATTCGTACAAAATTTTTAAGTTTTTTTGAACAAAAGAAGCATAGTATTGTGCCATCGGCACCAATGGTGCTAAAGGATGACCCTACTTTAATGTTTGTTAATTCTGGGATGGCGCCTTTTAAAGAGTATTTTTTGGGCAATGCACAACCTAAAAGTAACCGCATTGCCGATTCTCAAAAATGTTTGCGTGTATCTGGGAAACATAACGATTTGGAAGAAGTTGGTTACGATACCTATCACCATACCCTTTTCGAAATGCTTGGAAATTGGAGTTTCGGGGGCTTTGACCACAGTAGCCAAAATGGCGTAGCTGGTTATTTTAAAAAGGAAGCTATTGCTTGGGCTTGGGAACTATTAACCGAGGTTTTTGGTATAGACAAGGATATTTTATATGTTACTGTTTTTGAAGGCGATAAAGATGATAATCTTCCAATGGATAAAGAGGCTTACGATTTTTGGAAAGCTATTATTCCCGAGGAGCGTATCCTCATGGGTAACAAAAAAGATAACTTTTGGGAAATGGGCGAACAAGGACCTTGTGGACCATGTAGTGAGATTCATGTCGATATTCGCTCTGCTGAAGAAAAGGCAAAAATCTCCGGAAAAGATCTGGTAAATCAGGATCATCCACATGTGGTCGAAATCTGGAATCTGGTATTCATGCAGTACAACCGAAAGGCGAACGGTTCACTCGATAATTTACCAAACAAACATATCGATACGGGTATGGGTTTTGAACGTTTGTGCATGGTATTACAAGGTGTACAATCTAATTATGATACCGATGTGTTTACACCAATTATTCGTGAAATAGAAACCATTACCAACACCGAATATGGTAAAAATGAAAAAGCAGATATTGCTATCCGCGTCATTGCAGACCACGTTCGTACAGTCGCATTTTCTATTGCCGACGGGCAATTGCCTAGCAATACAGGAGCAGGCTATGTGATTCGTCGTATCCTACGTCGTGCTATACGTTACGGATTTACATTTTTAGACAAAAAAGAACCCTTTGTTTTTCGCCTTGTCGAGGTTTTAAGTGAGAAAATGGGAGCTGCATTCCCGGAACTAAAGAATCAGAAACAGCTTATTGAAAATGTTATAAAGGAAGAAGAAGCTTCTTTTCTTCGTACCCTAGATCAAGGCTTGTTATTATTAGATAGAATTATTGAAAACACCAAGGGCAAAGTAGTTTCAGGCGAAAAAGCTTTTGAACTTTATGATACTTATGGTTTTCCAATTGATTTGACAGCACTTATCTTAAATGAAAAAGGGTTAGGTTTAGATGAGTCAGGATTTAAAAAAGAATTAGAAAAACAAAAAAATCGTTCAAGAGCAGCAAGTGAAATTTCTACTGATGATTGGAAGGTTTTAATTGAAGACTCTGAAGAAGAATTTGTAGGCTATGATACGCTTGAAGTCAATGTGAAATTAACGCGCTACCGAAAAGTAGTCTCGTCAAAAGATGGCGAAATGTACCAATTAGTATTTAACATGACACCATTTTATCCGGAAGGCGGGGGACAAGTTGGCGACAAAGGGTATTTGGAAGTGCCAAATGGCGATGTTGTATATATTTTAGACACTAAAAAGGAAAGTAATGTTATTATTCATTTTTCTAAAAACTTACCAAAGCATTTAAACGAAACCTTTAAAGCTGTTGTAGATAATAAACAGCGTTATAGAACAGCCTGTAATCATACGGCGTCACATTTATTACATCAGGCCTTACGTGAGGTTTTAGGAACGCATGTTGAGCAAAAAGGGAGTGCTGTACATTCTAAATATTTACGCTTCGATTTTTCTCATTTTGCAAAATTAACGGTAGAACAATTACGGGATATTGAAAACTTTGTAAATGCGCGTATCGATGGAAAATTACCACTTCAAGAAAGCAGAAGTGTTCGCGTAGAAGAAGCATTAAAAGAAGGCGCGATGGCATTGTTTGGTGAAAAGTATGGAGATACGGTTCGCACCATACGCTTCGGGAAGTCTATAGAACTTTGTGGCGGAACACATGTACAAAATACAGCTGATATCTGGCATTTTAAGATAAAATCAGAAAGTGCCATTGCAGCAGGAATTCGCCGTATTGAAGCGATTACTAATGATGCGGTTAAGGACTTTTATTTTGAAAATAATAGGGCGCTTTTCGAAATAAGGGATTTATTAAATAACACCAAGAATCCGACTAAGGCAGTGACCGATTTACAAGATGAAAATGTCTTATTAAAGAAGCAAATAGAATCCTTATTAAAAGATAAAGCCAAAAATATAAAAGTTGAACTTATAAATGAGTTAACCGAAATTAATGGCGTTCAATTTTTAGCAAAACAATTGGATTTCGATGCATCTGGTTTAAAAGATTTGTCTTTTGAATTAGGAAAAGATTACAACAATTTATTCCTGTTATTCGCAACGAACCAAAACGGAAAA
>CAXMOQ010000105.1:0-8600 GCA_964195015.1 uncultured Flavobacteriaceae bacterium
TGTTAAACATATTAAAGCAATTTTTGATAAGGCAGGATTCAATAATGCCATAGCTGAAGATATTCATCTGGATATTTGGAAAAAGTTCTTATTCATTGCAACCGTTAGCGGTGTTGGAGCACTTACCAGATCGGTTTTTGGGGTGATGCGTGAAGATGATAATATACGCCAGATATTACGCCAAACCGCTAATGAAATTGTTGCTATTGCCAACGCCAAAGGCATTAAGTTAGAAAATAGCCATGTGAAAATGGTTATGAAGGTAGTCGATAATTTGGATTACAATACGACGGCCTCCATGCAACGCGATGTCATGGCAGGTCGCCCGAGTGAGTTGGAAAATTTTAATGGCTATATTGTAAAAATGGGTAGAGAATTTCATATTTCAACACCTGTAAATGCATTTACATACCACTGTTTACTTCCTTTAGAAAAGAAAGCAAGAAAGGCGCTGTAAAGGTTTTATAGTCTTACAATAAACCTTAAATTTGCGCTTTAAAATTCGTCATTACGGGGAGTGCAATTAGCCTGCGTTGAGCGCAGTCGAAATGGGGTAATCTTTTTAAATTGAAGTTCAATCAAAAAGACTGCCATAGCAAATTATAAATTTCCTTCGCAATGACATGTCTAGATTATTCTAAATAATGAAATATCATTTCAACGAGATAGAAACCAAATGGCAAAAATTTTGGGCAGAGAACCAAACCTTTAAAGCCAAAAATAATTCTGATAAACCAAAGTATTATGTACTGGACATGTTCCCTTATCCAAGTGGAGCAGGATTACATGTTGGGCATCCATTAGGTTATATTGCATCAGATATTTATGCGCGCTACAAACGCCATAAAGGGTTTAATGTATTGCATCCTCAAGGCTATGATAGCTTTGGTTTACCTGCCGAACAGTATGCGATTCAAACAGGACAACATCCTGCAATTACTACCGAAGAAAATATTAAAACCTACAGACGTCAGTTAGATCAGATTGGATTTTCATTCGATTGGTCTCGTGAAGTCCGTACATCAGATCCAAATTATTATAAATGGACACAATGGATATTCATCCAGTTGTTCGAATCATATTATTGTAAAGATACCGATCAAGCAAGACCTATTTCTGAATTGGTTGAGGTGTTTTTAGTTGAAGGTAATTCTAGAATTAATGCTGCTTGTGATGATGATGTTGAAGTGTTTTCTGCTCAAGATTGGAATAATTTTTCATCTGAAAAACAACAGGAAATCTTATTACAATATAGACTTACGTATTTAGCCGAAACCGAAGTCAATTGGTGTCCAGCATTAGGAACAGTTTTAGCAAATGACGAAATCGTAAATGGGGTTTCCGAGCGTGGCGGACATCCTGTGGTTAGAAAAAAAATGACCCAATGGAGTATGCGTATTTCTGCTTATGCCGAACGTTTGCTTCAAGGATTAGAAACCATAGATTGGACAGAATCCCTTAAAGAAACCCAACGTAACTGGATTGGGAAATCGGTTGGAGCCAGTGTAAAGTTTAATGTCATTTCGACAGAGCAAAGCAACGAGAAATCTCATTCTATTAATGTGTTTACTACGAGACCAGACACCATTTTCGGAACCAGTTTTATGACTTTAGCACCAGAACACGAACTCGTATCTATAATCACAACGCTAGAACAAAAGTCCGATGTCGATGCTTACATCGAAGCTACGGCAAAACGTAGTGAACGCGATCGCATGGCAGATGTAAAAACCATTTCTGGAGCATTTACAGGTGCTTATGCCGAGCATCCTTTTACAAAAGAACCCATTCCCATTTGGATTGGCGATTACGTTTTGGCAGGCTACGGAACAGGCGCAGTGATGTCGGTACCTTGTGGCGACCAACGCGATTACGATTTTGCGAAGCATTTTGGTATTGAGATCCCAAATATTTTTGAAGGTGTTGATATTAGTGAAGAAGCTTTTGCTGATAAAGAGAAGACCGTTATTGCCAATAGTGATTTCCTTAACGGAATAAACTATAAAGAAGCGACCAAAAAAGTCATTGAAGGACTAGAACAACTAGGTCAAGGTGAAGGCAAAACCAATTATAGGCTACGTGACGCTGTGTTTTCGCGTCAGCGTTATTGGGGAGAACCATTCCCTGTGTATTATGTGAATGGGATGCCACAAATGATTGATGCGAAGCATTTACCAATCAAGTTACCAGAGGTTGAAAAATATTTACCGACCGAAACTGGCGAGCCTCCTTTAGGGAATGCCACTGTTTGGGCTTGGGACGTAAAACAGTGTTCGGTGGTCAGTAATCAGTTAATTGATAACGAGACAGTATTTCCGCTTGAGTTGAACACCATGCCGGGTTGGGCAGGAAGCTCTCAATATTTTAATCGTTATATGGACCCACATAATAACGAAGAGATTTTCTCCCAAGAATCGATTAATTATTGGCAACAAGTTGATTTGTATATTGGCGGTAGCGAACATGCTACTGGGCATTTATTATATTCTCGTTTCTGGCAAAAATTTATGTTCGACAAAGGATTGGTGCCTGTTGATGAATTTGCAAAAAAACTGATTAATCAAGGGATGATTTTAGGAACGAGTGCTATCGCTCATAGAATAAATGGAGGTTATTATGATTATGCAGGAGAATTTAATGAAGATTTAGATGTTCATTTTGAAAATATCTTTAATGAAGATTTCACAAATAGAATAGTTTCTTGGGATTTGTTAGAAGGAAAGTTAATAGAAGAAGCAATTGCTGGAGAAAAATATAAATTGACAAATGTTTTTAGAAAAAGTGATGTAGAAGAATTTTTTGATGGCAGCCAATTTGATGTTGAAAAAATAACATTTACAACTTCTAAAATTAGAGTACCTGTTGAGGACATAGACTTAAAGAATCATATTATACTTGAAAAATTTACTGAAAGTTATTCAGATGAATTGTATAATAGTGATTTATTTAAAAGTAATGGTGTATTTACTGTTTCAAGAGAAGTAGAAAAAATGTCTAAAAGATGGGCTAATGTTGTTAATCCAGAAGATATTTGTAATGATTATGGAGCAGATAGCCTACGCTTGTACGAAATGTTTTTGGGACCTTTAGAACAATACAAGCCTTGGAATACAGCCGGTATTACAGGCGTACATAGTTTCCTTAAAAAATTATGGAAATTGTATGTCGGAGAAAACGGTTTAAACGTCAATGATGCAGCACCAACAAAAGATAACTTAAAAACACTCCATAAAACTATTAAAAAGGTTGAGGAAGATATAGAGAGTTTCTCGTTCAATACCTCAGTATCCACCTTTATGATTGCGGTTAACGAGTTAACAGCTCAAAAATCCACGAGTAAAGACATTCTGGAGCCTTTATTGGTTGTAATCTCACCTTATGCGCCACATATTGCTGAAGAATTATGGAGTCAATTAGGACATAGTGAATCCATATCAACAGCAGAGCTTCCACAATTTGATGCGGGCCATTTAGTAGAAAGCACAAAAAATTATCCAATTTCGTTTAATGGAAAAATGCGCTTTACGCTAGAGTTGTCTTTAGATATGAATAAAGATGAAATTGAAGCGGCAGTCTTATCAAACGAAAAGACCAAAGAACAATTACAAGGGCGTGAACCTAAAAAAGTAATTGTGGTGCCTGGTAAAATCGTGAATATTGTTGGATAATATAGAAATATTAGGACTAATTGCAGCTGTTTTAACTACATCTGCATTTTTACCACAGGTATATAAGACTTGGAAGACTAAAGACGTGTCTTCTTTGTCGTTATCAATGTTAGTGCTATTTTTTGTTGGCATAGTACTTTGGTTAATTTACGGGTTTTATATTCAGAGTCTATCTTTAATTTTAGCCAATAGTATAACCATAGTTTCTTATGCTATGCTTATCTTTTTCAAAATTAAATACAACTCAAAAAGTAGAGACTGACAAAATTTCTTAATTTATTATTGGCGTACTTTTTGCAATAAGTGTTTTAAATTTATCAATCAAAATAGAATAGGACATGATAGGATACTATATATTATTAGGAGGTATTGCACTTATAAGTTGGTTAGTAAGTAATACCTTAAAAAAGAAATTTAAGAAGTACTCTAAAGTACACTTACGCAATGGCATGAGTGGTGCCGAAATTGCTGAAAAAATGCTGGTAGATCATGGTATTAGAGACGTTAAGGTAGTTTCAACAGCTGGCAGTTTAACCGATCATTACAATCCGAAAAACAAAACTGTTAATTTAAGCGAGTCTGTTTATAATCAGCGTAATGCAGCAGCAGCAGCTGTAGCGGCTCACGAATGTGGACATGCTGTACAACACGCACAAGCCTATAGTTGGTTGCAAATGCGTTCTACATTAGTGCCTGTGGTAAGCGTGACTTCAGGCATGGCACAATGGGTTATTATTGGCGGACTTGTTTTGGGAGCAGCGGCAGGTTTTGGCTTGGGATATTGGGTTGCAGTTGCTGGACTTGCGATGATGGGATTTGCGACGTTGTTTAGTTTTATAACGCTACCAGTAGAATATGACGCTAGCAATAGAGCTTTAGCTTGGCTTAAAAACAAAAATATGTTATCTCAAGAAGAGTATGCAGGATCTGAAGATGCTTTAAAATGGGCAGCAAGAACCTATTTAGTGGCTGCTATTGGTGCTTTAGCATCTTTAGTATATTGGGCATTTCAGGTTTTAGGACGAGATTAATTGTAACAATAAATAAGAAAGAGCTTCTGAAATTTCAGAAGCTCTTTCTTATATCTTAATCTGTCTATCTATTTGTTGGTCTAACGAAATAAAGGTTTCTGTTCTGGACACACCACTTATCGCTTGGATTTCTCTGTTAAGCACATGCATTAAATGTGCGTTGTCCTTGCAAAGCACCTTTATTAAAATACTCCAATTTCCAGTGGTATAATGGCACTCTAAAACTTCAGGAATTTTTTCAAGTTCCTTTACGGCTTCAGGATTGCTTATAGCTTTGTCTAAATAAATACCGATAAAGGCCATTGTTGTATAGCCTAATATTTTAGGATTAATAACAAATTTGGATCCAGAAATAAGTCCTGATTTTTCAAGCTTTCGTAAACGCTGATGAATGGCAGCACCAGAAACACCAACATGGCGAGCAATTTCAAGGATAGGCGTTCGCGCGTCATGCATTAAAGAACGCAGTATCTTTTTGTCGATACCATCGATAATCAAGTTTTGATTTACAATTTTCACGCCCCTTTACATTTTAGATTTAAACATAAAGACAATATAAAGATTATAAATCGTAACTACAAGTTTAATTGTTCAATGGGTTATATCCTAGGTAAGGAACTTCTTTTTCATTAAATATAACTCCATGGTTCCTCAATTCTTCCAAAATAGGTTCGTATACCTCTTTGGTAATTGGAATTTGAACACCTGGAGTTTTAATTTTCCCATTTAAAATAGCGAGTGTTGTTATAGCAACTGGTAACCCAACGGTTTTAGCCATAGCAGTATAGGTTTGGTCTTCGCCTAATGTGACCATAGTCGCGTCAATTTGATGTACTGCGCCATCCAATTCATATCCGAATTTATGATACATCACAATCATATCCTTATCTTCTTGAGAAAGTGTCCAGCTATCCATTAATATCTTTTGAAGAATTTGAGCAGGCGTTGCTTTTTTAAGACCAACCATTTTTTTGGAATTAAAAAGGTCTAATTCTTCAAGCTTTTCCCAAATAATATCATCTTGATCAATTTTTAGGGCATGTCTTAATTTTAACTCTACAGAATCGGTTGGGCTATACGATAAAAAGGCATTCACGAAATCACGATAGCTCATGTTTTCGCTATCATCAATGGTATAACTATCATCTGTCATACCCAATTGCACGAAGATATTCCAAGCGCGACTAAAACCAATGCGCCTCATGGTGCCTCGATATAATGTATTAACATGATCAAGTCCATAAACACTTTGGTATTTTAAAGAATCACGATTGGCATAGCCTTCAAAACGTCCAAAACCTTCAATATCTAAAAACTCTGTACGTCTAAATAAGCGGTTATAGGGAATGTATTTATAATTGCCCTCTTGTAAAAATTTTGCGGCCCCGCCTTGTCCCGCGACCACCACATTTCTGGGATTCCATGTGAATTTATAATTCCAAAGATTGTTGTCGCTTTCGGGAGCAACCAAGCCTCCGGTAAACGATTCGAATAAAATTACTTTTCCGCCTTTATCCCGAATGCTATCTAAAACTTTCATAGCGCTCATATGGTCAATACCCGGATCAACGCCTATTTCATTCATAAAAACAAGTCCCTTGGCTTTGGCATCGGCATCTAAAGCTTCCATTTCAGGGCTAACATACGAGGCCGTAACCATATTTTTGCCGTGTGCAATACAATCTTTAGCAACTTCAACATGAAAACGTGCAGGAAGCATCGATATCACGATATCGGTATTTTTAATAGCTTCAACACGTGAAGTTTCGTTAAAAACATCTAGTGTAATCGCTTGTACGCGCTTATGAGATCCTATTAATGTTTTGGCATTTTCAACATTGATATCGCCAATGGTAATATGTAAATTTTCTGAAACCGATTTATCTAAAAGGTATTTTATAAGGTATGATGCAGATTTCCCTGAACCTATAACTAAAATCTTTCGCATAGTGAGATTTGTTGAGTAATTTTGTTGGCACGAATGTAATAAAATGTTACTGTTATAAAAACTCAAAATATAAATTAATATGAACAAAACAATATTGATTACGGCGACACTTTTAGGGTTAATAAGTGTTGTTTTAGGAGCTTTTGGCGCACATGGTTTAAAGGCGTTAATTACAACAGAATCGCTTCAAACATTCGAGACTGGTGTGCGCTACCAAATGTATCATGCCATACTTTTATTATTTGTTGGCTCTTCCAGTTTAGTAACTCAAAAAACAAAACGAATTTGCTATTATTTAGCGCTTATCGGATTGCTGTTTTTTTCAGGCTCTATATACGGTTTAGCTACAAATGCACTTACAAGATTCGACTTTAAAACCATTGCTTTTGCAACACCAATTGGAGGTTTATTACTGATGGCATCTTGGGTAATATTGTTTATCGACTTTTTAAAAATGAAAGGTGATAAATTGTAATTTTTAAGTGTGTACTTTAAAATAAAGTTATAATTTTGCCAGATAAACAATACAACATAATTATGGTGGATCATACCCAGACTACGAAATCGATTTCGTTAGATCAATATGGAATCATAAATGCCAAAGTTCAGTATCAATTATCTCCACAAGAACTTCATGACTTAACAATAGCTAAAGGGCAAGGTGTCGAAGCCTCATCTGGAGCATTGGCTGTGAATACAGGAGAGTTTACTGGGCGTTCGCCTATGGATCGATTTATTGTTAAAGACGATATCACAAAAGATCGTGTTTGGTGGGGAAATGTTAATATTCCTTTTGAGTCGGATAAATTCCAAAGTCTATATAATAAGGTTGTAGATTATCTTTCTAACAAAGAAGTTTTTGTAAGAGATAGTTATGCCTGTGCCGATGAACATTACAGGTTAGGTATTCGCGTAATAAATGAATATCCTTGGAGTAATTTGTTTGCCGATAATATGTTTTTACGCCCAACAGAGGATGAATTGGAAGGGTTCGAACCAGAGTGGACGGTTGTTAATGCTCCTGGCTTTATGGCAAATCCAGCATTAGATGGAACGCGCCAACACAACTTTGCTATATTAGATTTCACAAGAAAGATCGCTTTAATTGGAGGAACAGGGTATACTGGAGAAATTAAAAAAGGTATTTTCTCTGCATTGAACTTTATCCTTCCGGTATTTAAAAATACCATGCCTATGCATTGTAGTGCAAATGTTGGAAAAGAAGGCGATACAGCTATTTTCTTTGGGCTTTCAGGCACCGGTAAAACAACACTTTCTACAGACCCAAACCGAAGTTTAATAGGCGATGATGAACATGGCTGGACCAACGAGAATACCGTTTTTAATTTTGAAGGAGGTTGTTATGCTAAAGTGATTGACCTGTCCAGAGATAGTGAGCCGGAAATATACGATGCTATAAAAAAAGGCGCTATTCTTGAAAATGTGATTCTTAACAACGATGGACATGTTGATTTTGGAGATACTTCAATTACGCAAAACACACGGGTAAGTTATCCAATTCATCATATAGAGAATATTCAAGTGCCATCCATTGGTAAAAACCCAAAGAACATTTTCTTTTTAACCGCCGATGCTTTTGGAGTACTACCTCCAATCTCTAAACTTACACCTAGTCAGGCCGCTTATCATTTTATTTCGGGTTATACAGCAAAAGTGGCAGGAACAGAAGCAGGCGTTAAAGAACCTCAACCTTCATTTTCTGCATGTTTTGGTGCACCTTTTATGCCGTTACATCCTACAAAATACGCCGAAATGCTAAGTAAAAAAATGATAGAATCCGGTGCTAATGTGTGGTTAGTGAATACAGGATGGACTGGTGGGCCTTATGGTGTTGGAACGCGTATGAAGTTAAAATACACACGCGCCATGATTACCGCAGCATTGCGTGGTGAATTAGGCTTGTATTGTTATGACACCTATCATATTCATTCT
>CAXMOQ010000106.1:0-8469 GCA_964195015.1 uncultured Flavobacteriaceae bacterium
CGCCAGCACGTAAGTAGATCATATCGATATACCCGAATTCAAAACCCAAAGCAGGCGTCATGCTTGCAAAGGATGAGGAGATGACATCGTTATTTTCTTCGAACCGTACATTCAAATCTATTTCTGCCAAAAGCGAATAATCGTAATTATAGTAGAATTTTTTAGACATGCCAATCTGTAATTTCGGGATGGTGATTTCTGTGGTTTCCGGTAATTCCTGATTTTGTCCTTCAACAGCATTCTTAATGGTTTCAAACTCTTTTTCATCTATAGCCCAAGCATTGAAGGTTGTTGTTATATCGCGTACCATGACACCGAATTTCCAGTCATTACCTGTTTCAAACTGAATTCCTGCATCAAGTCCGAAACCCCAAGAGGAAGCAAAATCTCCTATAATCCTGCGGATTACTTTCGCATTTATACCAATATTCAAACCTTGAATAGGGAGTTCGCGTGCATACGAAAAAGTTAGCCCATAATCGGCTGTAGAAAATAAGCTAATGCGATCGTAATTAATATTGCCTTGATCGTCAATTAGTTGTGTTGTATTCAAAATATCATCTACCGCAAAGCGAATCAGCGAAATTCCAACTACGCTTTGATCATCCAATGGCATCGCGAAAGCGATATAATCGTAATTGGCGATACTAGCAAAATAACTAGAATGCATCAACGCCAATTGATTGTCTTCAAGAGATAATAAACCAGCTGGATTCCAATAACCGGAATTCACATCATCTGTATGTGCGGTCACGGCATTACTCATGCCCAAAGCAGCAGCATCTACACCAATATTCATGAATTCGTTAGAGTATTTTCTAACGGTTTGTCCGAACACGGTTAATGAGGCAAAAATTAAAAATGTGACTACATAATTTCTCAATCGCAAATTTTTTACAAAGATGCATATTATTTTATTGCTATTAAACTTGAAAATAAATACAATATTGCATTATGCTTGTTTTAGACGATAATTGTTTGCTATTTTTACAAAAAACTAACCATGCATATAAAACGATATATTCCGAATGCTTTAACATTACTGAATTTATTTTGCGGCAGTATAGCCGTTCTGTTTGTTGTTAATAACGATTTTGTTACGGCAGCTTTGTTTGTGTTTCTTGGCATTTTTTTCGATTTTTTTGATGGTTTTGCAGCAAGAAAACTGAATGTGCAAAGTGCATTGGGAATTCAGTTGGATTCGTTAGCCGATATGGTGACCAGCGGATTGGTGCCAGGTCTTGTGATGTACAAGTTATTTGTTCTAGTTGATTTTGATTGGGATAGCTTTGGAATACACAAAACTGAAGGATTTGTTAATCTGTTACCTTTTTTAGGATTGTTTATCACTTTGGCATCAGCTTATAGGCTTGCAAAATTTAATATTGATGAAGATCAGCAAACATATTTTAAAGGACTCCCAACACCTGCGAATACCTTGCTCATCATATCGTTGCCCTTGATTATGGAATTTCAGAATAATGATCTTATGAATGCCATCATTCTCAATAAATGGTTTTTAATAGGGATGACGTTTTTGAGCTGTTACCTACTCAATGCGAACATTAAGCTATTCGCCTTAAAATTCAAAGATTGGCGTTTTAAAACAAATGCTACACGTTATATCTTTATCATATTAAGTACCGTGCTTCTTATCGTTTTACAGTTTGCAGCAATACCAGTTATCATTGCGATCTATATTATCATGTCATTGCTAGATTCATTAACAACAAAATAAATTACACTCATGGTCGAAAATATTTTCACGCTACTTATGCTTATTTTATTACAAGCCGTTTTAGGGTTTGATAACCTCTTATATATTTCGTTAGAAAGTAAACGTGCGCCTAAAGAAAAACAGGCTTATGTGCGCAAGGTTGGTATATTATTGGCCATTACGTTACGAATTGTATTGCTGTTTATCCTTATAAAACTTATTGGGTATTTTCAAGACCCAGTTTTAAGTTTACCTTTTGATGGTGTTGTTGAGGCAGAATTTACTATCCATAGTTTTATTGTTCTTGGAGGCGGTATTTTTATTATTTACACGGCTATGAAAGAGATTTGGCATATGATAGGTGTCGAAGATGTGAAGCATAATGTTGAGGATACCAGAAAAAGTTCTATTGGGAAAGTGATTACCATGATCGTCATTATGAACGTGGTATTTTCTTTTGATTCAATTTTAAGTGCTATGGCATTAACCGATGTGTTTTGGGTTATGGCTACAGCAATAGTTATTGGTGGTTTATTAATGATTTGGCTCTCTGATAAGGTTGCAAATTTCCTTGAAAAGAATAGAATGTATGAAGTTCTTGGGCTGTTTATCCTATTTATCGTTGGGATTATGCTAGTAACAGAAGGCGGCGAATTGGCGGAACTAAAGTTGTTTGGAAACGAAATAGTGCATATGAGTAAAACGACCTTTTATTTTGTGATTGGGATATTGGTGATTACTGATATTGTTCAAGGACGTTATCAAAAGAAATTATTGGCAGAGAAGGCGCATGGAGAAAATGATGAAAGGTAATTATGGATTCCTGCCTACGCAGGAATGACAAAACCGAACGATTTGATAAATAATATTAAAGAATATAGATTCCCGCCTGCGTAGGAATGACAGAAGATCTAAAAATCCAACTTCTTTTTACGCAACTCAAAGTTTTGGCCTAGGTAGACTTTGCGTACCATCTCGTCACTAGCCAATTCTTCAGGTACACCAGCTTTTAAAATACTGCCTTCAAACATTAAATAGGTTCTATCGGTAATGGCTAGGGTTTCTTGCACATTGTGGTCGGTAATTAGAATCCCGATGTTCTTTTTGGTAAGTTGTGCGACAATACGTTGAATATCTTCTACTGCGACGGGATCGACACCCGCAAAGGGTTCATCCAATAATATAAAATTAGGATCTGTTGCTAATGCACGGGCAATTTCTGTTCTACGACGTTCGCCACCAGACAATAAATCACCCCGACTTTTCCGAATATGACCCAAACCAAATTCATCAATTAAGGACTCCATCTTGTCGTGCTGTTCCTTTTTACTTAATGAGGTAAGTTGTAACACGCTTAATATATTGTCCTCAATACTTAATTTTCTGAATACTGAAGCTTCTTGAGCCAAATAGCCAATACCATGTTGGGCACGTTTGTACATCGGGTATTTTGTAATGTTGGTATTGTCCAAATAAATAGTGCCTCCATTGGGTTTTATTAAGCCAACAATCATATAAAAGGATGTTGTTTTTCCAGCACCATTAGGCCCTAGCAATCCAACAATTTCTCCCTGGTTTACTTCAAGTGAAACTTCTTTTACAACTTGTCGCCCGCTGTAGGACTTCATTAAATTTTCGGCTCTTAAAATCATATTGGCAATAACGGAATTTTTATTTAATTATTGGCTTCCAAGGCATCCCAAAATTCGTAGGCGCGACGCAAATGCGGAATCACAATCGTACCACCAACCAAAGTTGCAATAATTAAGGCGTCAACAACTTCTTCATTTTTTAAGCCCTCTTTATAGGATGTTTCCATGTGGTATTTAATGCAATTGTCACAACGTAATACCGTTGAAGCTACCAACCCTAGAAGGTCTTTGGTTTTTATATTTAACGCGCCCTCTTGATAGGCATTTGTGTCTAGGTTAAAAAATACGTTTTATCACTTTGTTATTATCGGCGAGAATTTTATCATTCATTCTCTCCCGATTGGCATTAAACTCATTAACAATATCAGACATTTTTCTTGGCTTTGCTTTCCGAAAGCTTTTGAGATTGTTTCTTTAATACAAATTTAGATATGTAGATGCTTATTTCGTATAAAATAAGCACAGGAATCGCGACTATAATTTGGCTTGCAATATCTGGGGGTGTTATAATGGCAGATAAAATTAATACCAATACCAACGCATATTTGCGGTATTTACGCATAAAGGTAGGTGTAACCAATCCAACTTTTGTTAGAAAATAAATTACAATGGGTAATTCAAAAATTAAACCAGATGCTAATACAGACGCTCTTATTAAGCTAATATAACTACTCAAATCGAAATCATTATGCACTTGTTGGCTGACCTGATAGGTGCCTAAAAAGTTTATGGAAAGCGGACAAACCACATAATACCCAAACAATACACCAATAAAAAAGAGTATAGAGGAAACAATGATAAAACCACGTGAATGCTTCCGTTCGTTCTGGTGCATTCCAGGGCTAATAAATTTCCAGAATTCATATATGATGTATGGAAATGCCAATATGAACCCCGCAGTAATAGCAGTCCAAATATGAGCTGAAAACTGCCCGGCCATGGTGCGACTTTGAATTTCAAACGGTAGCTCGGTAAAACAAAAACTTTCTTTAAACCCTATATATTTAGCCACTTCGCATAGGATTTCGTAAGTGAAGAAACTCGCATTTGAAGGACCGAAAATAAGGACATCAAAAATGAAGCCTTTGGCTAAAAAGGCTACGGTAGCCGTAATAAGCATGGCTCCAACGGCGCGTATTAGATGCCATCTTAAATCCTCCAGATGGTCTAAAAATGACATTTCGTTAACGTTCTTTTTTGCCATTATATAATTCCTTCTTTTATAAGATCGTGTAAATGAACAATGCCAGCATATTTTCCGTTTTCTTCTACCAAGAGTTGTGAAATACCATGTGTTTCCATCATGTCCATAGCATCAACCGCCATGGCATCGGCATCAATATGTTTGGGATTGGCACTCATAATGTCTTTTGCCGTTAAAGATGTAAAGTCATCTGCTTTGCTCAACATACGCCGTAAATCACCATCGGTAACAATACCTACAATTTTTTCATCATCTACTACGGCAGCAACACCAAGCATTTTTTCGGTGATTTCAATAATTACCTGCCTTACATTGGTGTCAAGCGTAACCATCGGTTTTTGGTTTACCGATGATAAATCATTTACTCTTAAATAAAGCCTTTTGCCCAGAGCACCTCCAGGATGATATTTAGCAAAATCCTTTTTTGAAAAACCGCGTAATTCTAACAAACAAACCGCTAGCGCATCGCCAATAACCAATTGGGCAGTCGTGCTGGTTGTTGGTGCCAGATTGTTCGGGCAGGCCTCTTTCTCGACATAGGTATTTAAAACATAATCGGATTGAACCCCTAAAAAGGAATCTTTATTGCCTGTTATGGCAATCATTTTATTTTTTGCACTTTTTATTAAAGGCACAAGCACTTTAATTTCTGGCGTGTTTCCGCTTTTAGAAATACATATAACGGTATCGTCTTTTAAAATCAAACCTAAATCGCCATGAATGGCATCGGCGGCATGCATAAAAACCGAAGGTGTTCCCGTAGAGTTTAAAGTAGCCACAATTTTAGTAGCGATAATGGCACTTTTGCCAATTCCTGTAATGATAACACGTCCTTTTGAGTTGTAAATGAGCGCCACAGCATTGGCAAAATCGTCATCAATTAATGTTGATAAGTTTGCTATGGCGTTGCTTTCCATCTCAAACGTTTGCTTCGCAGTACTTATGATAGATTTATTACTGTTCAAAATTTATTATTTTTTTTGGTTGATGCTTCTAAAGATTTTCCTATCTTTAATAGTGCAAACTAAAATGATTTTTTGTTGGTTAAAAAAATCCTACAAAGCTAACGAAAAAATCATGAGGGTTCTCTAAATACACTACTAAATTAATTAATAGCAAAAGTGTTTTAAGTGTATTTTAAGCATATTTTAAGCGTGTAAATTAATATTTAAAACAATTTATGGTTGTAGTTAAAGATGCCTTACATTCAGCACTAAAAAAATACTTTGGTTTTGATAACTTTAAAGGATTACAGGAAGGTGTAGTTGAAAGCATATTGTCAAGACATAATACATTTGTTATTATGCCTACAGGAGGCGGTAAATCGCTTTGCTATCAATTACCGGCAATAATGCAGGAAGGCACTGCCATTATCGTGTCTCCATTAATTGCGTTAATGAAAAATCAAGTAGATGCGATTCGTGGTGTTTCGGATGAAAACGGTATTGCGCATGTATTAAATTCCTCGCTTAATAAAACCGAAGTAAAGCAAGTAAAGGCAGACATTGTGAGCGGCATAACTAAATTGCTTTATGTGGCTCCAGAATCTCTTACCAAAGAAGAAAATGTGGAGTTTTTGCGCACTGTAAAAATTTCATTTATGGCTGTTGATGAGGCACATTGTATTAGTGAATGGGGACATGATTTTAGACCAGAATACAGAAATTTACAGCATATTATTAAGCGTATTGGAGATGGTATTCCAATTATTGGTTTAACGGCAACAGCTACTCCAAAGGTTCAGGAGGATATTCTTAAGAACCTAGGTATTGTTGATGCCAATACGTTTAAAGCGTCCTTTAACAGGCCAAATTTGTATTATGAGGTGCTTCCGAAAACTAAAAACGTTGATGGCGATATTATTCGTTTTATAAAACAACATGAAGGTAAATCTGGGATTGTCTATTGTTTAAGCAGAAAGCGTGTTGAAGAGCTCGCCCAGGTTTTACAGGTTAATGGTATAAAAGCAGTGCCTTATCATGCAGGTTTAGATGGTAAAACACGGGTTAAACACCAGGATATGTTCCTTATGGAAGATGCCGATGTTGTTGTGGCCACCATTGCTTTTGGGATGGGCATTGATAAACCCGATGTGCGTTTTGTGATCCATCATGATATTCCTAAAAGCATAGAAAGTTATTATCAGGAGACAGGTCGTGCGGGTCGCGATGGTGGCGAAGGGCATTGTTTGGCATTTTACGCTTACAAGGACATAGAAAAACTGGAAAAATTTATGTCGGGTAAACCAGTAGCCGAACAGGAAATTGGTCAAGCATTGCTCCAGGAAGTTGTCGCATTTGCCGAAACATCGATATCAAGGCGGAAATTTATCTTGCATTATTTTGGTGAAGAATTTGATAATGAAACTGGGGAAGGTGGCGAAATGGATGATAATGTACGGCATCCTAAAAAGAAACATGAGGCACAGGATGATGTTAAATTATTACTCGAAATTATTGACCTTACGAACGAAAAATACAAATCAAAGGATCTTGTAAATGTTATTATTGGCCATGCTAATGCTTTAATAAAATCACATAGAACCAATGACCAACCATTTTTTGGTAAAGGAAACCATCAGGACATTAAATATTGGATGGCTTTGATACGGCAAGTTTTAGTTGCCGGTTTGCTAAAAAAGGATATTGAAACCTATGGCGTTATTAAATTGACTGAACAAGGCAGAATTTTTATTAATAATCCGGTATCCTTTATGATGACCGAAGACCATGTATTTGACGAAACGCATGATGATAGCATTATTACTGCAGCCAAAGGCGGTGGAGGTGTGGCCGATGAAGCTTTAATGAGCATGCTTAAGGATTTACGCAAACGGAATGCCAAAAAAATGGGCGTGCCTCCTTTTGTTATTTTTCAAGATCCATCATTAGAAGATATGGCCTTAAAATATCCTATTACCATCGAAGAACTTTCCAATGTTCATGGTGTAGGCGATGGCAAAGCTAAAAAATATGGCAAAGAGTTTATTGCTTTAATAGCAGATTATGTTGCAGAAAATGACATCATTCGTCCTGACGATATGATCGTTAAATCTACTGGAAGTAATTCGGCATTAAAACTATATATCATCCAAAATGTGGATCGAAAATTACCGCTTGACGATATTGCATCCTCTAAAGGCATGGCCATGAAGGATTTTATTAAGGAAATGGAGGTTATTGTGTTTTCTGGTACAAAACTCAACATAGATTATTGGATTCATGATATTTTGGATGAAGATCAGCAAGAAGAAATTCATGACTACTTTATGGAATCTGAAACCGATATTATTGACGCGGCGATTGAAGAATTTGATGGCGAATATGACGATGAAGAACTACGTCTTTATCGTATTAAGTTTATAAGTGAAGTGGCTAATTAGTCTTCAGTCTTCAGTCTTCAGTCTTCAGTCATCAGTCTTCAGTCATCAGTCATCAGTCATCAGTCGTCAGTCGTCAGTCGTTTCAGTCTTCAGTCATCAGTCTTCAGTCATCAGTCATCAGTCATCAGTCATCAGTCATCGGTCGTCACGTCCTCTGTGGACTCAGCCTGGGGACCGTTGTTCGTTTCATCGCCCGACTCCTCTGGCTGAGGACTGTCGACTGAAGACTCAAGACTCTCCTCAGGACTCTCCCCCTCCGGCTGAGGACTGTCGACTGAAGACTCAAGACTCTCCTCTTCCTTCTTCTCCAACAGCTGCTTGATCGCCGTTGCCGTGTTCCTTGGCAATGCAGCCAGGAGGCCGGCCATTTGCGACATCGGTGCGGCGAAGGCGCCGGCCATGTTGGCGAGCAACACGTCGCGTGCCGGCAAGTCCGCAAGCGCCGAGACCCGCTCCGGGCTCAGGAACTCCGAGCCCAGCACGCCACCCTTGATGATCAGGACGTCGTGGTCCT
>CAXMOQ010000107.1:0-291 GCA_964195015.1 uncultured Flavobacteriaceae bacterium
TTCTAAAGCATCGTACCAATCTAAATCCTGTGCTATAACTTGTGCATTAGGATTGATTCTACCATCTGTTCCAACTATTTGATCATTTGGAACATTGAAAGGGTTTCTACCTAATCGATTAAAAATTGTTGCAGAGGCTTCTACTTCTGGATTAGGACCACTTAACGAGTTCTTATAAGATTGCCACATCAGTTCGTAATATTGACCAGGACTAGTTGCGTCATATTCATCAATGCCTTTCGTAATTACCCCAAATTGACTGGTAGCGTTTACCGTAATTCCGGTACCTTT
>CAXMOQ010000107.1:301-8401 GCA_964195015.1 uncultured Flavobacteriaceae bacterium
TTGTAATAATCACTACACCATTGGCAGCTCTTGACCCATAAAGAGATGTTGAAGCAGCATCTTTAAGAACGGTCAACGACTCTATATCATCCTGATTTAAAGTATTCAATCCTCCTTGAAAATCTATACCATCTACAATATAAAGTGGATCGGTACTACCATTTAATGTACCTACACCTCTTATTATTATACTAGGAGATGATCCCGGTTGACCAGAGGCCGAAAGGAATTGAACTCCCGTAGCATTACCTTCAATGGCAGCAATAGGTGAGGTTAATGTTCTTAGTTCTAGGTCTGCAGATTTAATAACATCAATAGAACCTGTGAATGCTTCTTTAGTAGTTGTCCCATAAGCAATTACAACAACTTCATCTAGCGCAGAAACATCTTCCTGCATTTCGATACTAATCGTGCTACTTGCTCCAACAGTAGCTTCGACATTAGTCATCCCTACAAAAGAGAAGGTTAAAACCTCACCAACACTAGCATTAATGGAATAATTTCCATCAAAGTCTGTTTGAACACCTCTAGTGGTGTTTTTTACAATTACATTTACTCCTGGTAAGGGTAGTCCATCAGCAGATGATGATACAGTTCCAGAAATTGATTTCTCTTGTGCATAAGAGAATTGAATAGATAACGCCATTATTAGCGTTAACATCCATGTTAACTTTATTTTCATAAAACAATTATTTTGAGTTAGTCAATCGCAAACGTCAGAATAATATCTTAATAAAGCAAAGATTTTCTATAAAAAAATGATAAAATAAACTAAATTTTAACATAAAGGATATTTTGAGAAGAATTTAAAAAATATAACGCTACTCTTTTACAAAAAAATTATTTTTGAATAATTAAATATAATATGCTTTCCTTAAATTTTTCTAGCCTTCATTTTGAATGCGGCACCGATGAAGCCGGTCGCGGTTGCCTAGCTGGTCCAGTTACTGCTGCAGCGGTTATTTTACCTGAAGATTTTAAAAATTCAATGTTAAATGATTCGAAACAACTTTCAGAAAAAAAAAGAGAAACCCTTAAGCCCATCATTGAAACCCAGGCTTTAACCTTTGGAGTAGCTCATATATTTCCTAAAGAGATTGATAATATTAATATTCTTAACGCATCCATTCTAGCCATGCATAAATCTATTGAACAACTAGATCCTATTCCAGAATTTATTATTGTTGATGGCAATAGGTTTAAACCTTATAATAGTATTCCCTTTGAAACTATAATAAAAGGTGATGGAAAATTTATGAGTATCGCTGCAGCTTCCGTTTTAGCAAAAACATATAGAGATGAATATATGCAGAAAATCCATTTAGAATTTCCAATGTACAACTGGAAGCAAAATAAAGGCTACCCAACTTTAGAACATCGCGCAGCCATAAGAAAATATGGCGTGACTAAATACCACAGAAAATCATTCAGACTATTACCCGAACAATTGAAATTAGCGTTATAAATTTTATATTTGTGCAAATTAATCCGCCAATGAGATTCCTCTATTTTTCGCTTATCTTTTTTGTTTTGTTTGGTTGCAGCAATAATGAAACAAGGCATTCTAAACTTATTCATTTAATTCCAGAAGAGTCCGCAATAATAATAAAAACCAATGCCTTCGAAAATTTAAAAAGCGGATTAAACAATAACGCCTTTTTTCAAGAAATTTCGAATGCCATAACATACACAGCTCTGGAAGAAAAATTAAATCTTCTTGATTATTTAAATCCTAGCAATGACGTTTTAATTTGTTTTTCTAAAGATGACCATGATAGCTTGCAATTTTCGGTGATAACGAAATACAACGACAATCTATTCAAAACCGATTCTATTCCAGGCTATACTGAAGAACATCTTTCAGTAAAAAATAAAACCATTACCAAATCAACCATAAACAATAACATTATATATAGTACTGTTAACGACAGTCTGTTTTTTGTGTCGTCTTCAAAAGCGTTAACCGAGGTGTCATTTAATAATAAAAACAGCAATCCTGAACTTGAAAAAATTTACGATACAACCAGTAATAACAAAACGTTATCAATACTACTAAACACCAAAAACAACAAATTAATAAACTCGTTTTTTGTTGCCGAATCGTTATCATTTAAATCATTTACAAATTATATATCGGTTGATGTCGATCTGTCACAAAATGAAATTCTTATTAATGGCATTACGAAAGCGACGGACTCCACTAAAAGTTTAATTAACGTTTTCAAAAATACAGTTCCACAGGAAAATGAATTAGCAAAAATAACACCATCTAATAGCGATGGATTTATAAGTTTTACGTTCGACGATTTCTATAATTTCGAGGAGAACCTAAATACGTTTAATAATATAGATGCTGTTCAATCTGCCACAACGCTTTTCGACAATGTTATTGAAGTTGGCGCGATTTATGAAAGCGAGAATAAAGCAGTCGTTTTAAATTCAATAGATGTAATTGCGACCAAAGACGCTTTATTAAGTGATCAAAATGTAATTGAAACCTATAGGCAAATCGAAATTTATAATTTCGGCAATCCAGAATTATTCTCTCAAACATTTTCACCATTCATCACTTATAGTGGCGCCACAAAATATTGTGTTATCGATAACTTCTTTGTGTTTGCAAATGATTTAGAATTGATACAGAACATTATAGCCAACTACCAAAATAAAACAACGTTGAGCGAGCGTGACTATTTTAAGGATATTCAAGAATCTTTAAGTGATGAGTCATCATTAATCACCGTAGTAAATGCTTCAAGTTTAAAAGCGCTTTTAGGCAAAAACCTTCAAGAAAATTTGAATATGAAATTTGCGGATTATAAGGCTTCAGCATTACAATTTGTATATGACAATAACTTTGCACATGTGAATGCCATTATTAAAAAGAGCAAAACCAGAGCGTCGCAATATTCAGTTTCTGAAGAATTAAATGTTAAGTTAGATAACGACTTACTCATCAATCCTCAACTTGTAACCAATCATATTACCAAGCAAAAGGAAGTTGTCGTGCAAGATGTAAACAACAATTTGTATTTAATTTCCAATTCTGGAAAAATCCTTTGGAAAAAACAACTTCATGGAGCTGTGTTGGGAAACATCAAACAAATTGATATCTATAAAAACGGAAGACTTCAATTAGCATTCGCTACACAGCATCGGGTTTATGTTTTAGACCGAAATGGCAAAGACGTAGCACCATTTCCTGCAAAATTTAATGATGAGATCACACAACCCTTATCGGTTTTTGACTATGACAAAAACAAAAATTACCGATTGTTGGTCACGCAAGGCAAGTATGTTTTAATGTATGATGTTAAGGCCAAGCTTGTAAAGGGCTTTACGTTTAAATCGGCTACAAATAATATCAACCATCAACCACAACATTTCAGGATTGGTCGCAAAGATTATATCACGATTAAAACCGAAAACAAACTTCATATTTTGGACCGTACCGGAAGAACCCGAATAGCACCTAAAACGTCAAGCATATATTCTAATCAAGCCGTTTATATTTATAAAAATAAGTTTACGACAACGACTAAAAAAGGGGAACTTATCTCTATTGATACCAGAGGAAATACAGCGATTCAAAATTTAAACCTTTCCGACCAGCATAACATTGTATCGACTAGTAAAACATTGATCACACAAACCGAAAACAAACTGAATATTAAAAGCAATGTTCTTGAATTAGATTATGGAAGTTATTCTGCTCCAAAAATATTTTACATTAACGATAAAATTTACGTAGCTCTAACCGATTTGCAGTCTCAAAAAGTCTATTTATTTGATAGCCAAGCAAAGCTATTGCCAAATTTTCCTGTTTATGGTAATTCTGCCATCACTCTGGACAATATAGACAAAGACAGAAATCTAGAGTTTGTTGTGAAAGGTGAAGATAATGCCATTATTATTTATAAAA
The DNA here is from genome assembly GCA_964195015.1 of uncultured Flavobacteriaceae bacterium. Classification (GTDB taxonomy): domain Bacteria; phylum Bacteroidota; class Bacteroidia; order Flavobacteriales; family Flavobacteriaceae; genus CAXMOQ01. Next base: position 4,224 of record CAXMOQ010000107.1, read on the forward strand.
TAAATTAACGCCTCAAGAAGCATTATTAAAAACCACAAAGTCTCTTACTTTGACGTTTTTTCATGCAATAATTCATCAATAAGTAGTAGTATTGCACACTTCAAAAAGAAAACGATACTACCATTATGATAAAACGTACTAAAGCCTCGATCTCAAAGCTTATTATTCATAAAGTAGGGAATAAATTCAACGACACAAAGAATGCATTTTCAGAGCGTGAAGTACATTTTGACGAAGCCAGCTACGAGCTCATGCTACCCTTCTTATTACGTCCTTTTGGTAGCGTTGTACAGAGTTATAGGTTTAATCATCATGCAAATATTAGTTTAAACGAGATTAATAGCTACGTATCCCAAATATTTAACGACGACGATGCTTTCGCAGAGGTTTCAAAACACATTGTAAGCCATTTATTCGAGCAATCCAATTCAGCACAAATAAAAACGGGCGATGTTATCATTGCGATATTTGAAGGCATCGAATATAATGAGATTACAACAAACGCTATTGGCATTTTTAAAATTGAAAACAAAGTTAATTTCTTTCAAACCTATTTAGAAAACAAGAGTTACGATGTACTCGTACAAAAAGGTATCAACTCGAAAAAAGTAGACAAAGGTTGCTTGATATTAAATCAATCTGATACCGAAGGACAAATTGTGTTAAGCGTCGATAATAACAATTATGATGCACAATATTGGATCAATCATTTTTTAAACATTAAGTATGCCGACGATGCCAATCAACACACTCAAAATTATCTGGCACTGTGCAAAGATTTTTCAACCGAAGTCATTAAACACGCTTATGGCGCACAAGAGCAAAACACCTTTTTAGCAAAAACCATAGACTTCTTTAAAGAAAATGAAGTCGTTAATGTAGAGCGTTTTAAAGAGGATGTTTTTGAAGAGGACAAGCACAAAACCCTTTTTGACGATTATAAAAAAGAATTTGAAGGCGAGCAAAATGTTCTAATTCGCAATCAGTTTGACGTTGCTGAAGCTGTTGTAAATAAGGAAAAGAAAAAGATTAAAACCGAAATTAAGCTCGACACAAATATCCAAATTAAACTCGATATTGATGCACCAGAAGCATCTAGCGAATACCTAGAACGCGGTTACGACGAGGATAAAAAAATGCATTACTATAAAGTGTTTTTTAATGCTGAAGGATAGATGAGAGTTACGATTTTAGAATTACGATTGACGATTTTGGAATTTAAATATAGCTTGTTGAATACTTCATTTCTGCTTCAAAAAGATTAGCAAAATGCTTTAATAACTTTTCCTTTACTTCGGCTTCATTCACTTCTTTAACACCTAATTCTATATTCAAAGAAGTCACCGCTTTACCTCTAATACCACAAGGAATCATCAAATCAAAATAACCCAAATTGGCATTTACATTTAATGCAAATCCATGCATGGTTACCCAACGACTTGCGCGAACGCCCATAGCACAAATTTTTCGTGCAAATGGAGTTCCTACATCCAACCAAACGCCCGTTTCTCCTTTGCTGCGTTCGGCTTTCAAACCGTATTCAGCTAACGTAAGAATGATCATTTCTTCTAAAAACCGTAAATATTTATGAATGTCGGTAAAAAAATTATTCAAATCTAAAATGGGATAGCCAACAATTTGCCCAGGACCATGATAGGTAATATCACCGCCACGATTTACCTTATAAAACGTTGCTTTTTTTGCCTTTAACTGTACTTCATCTACAAGAAGATTAGACATATCGCCACTTTTACCCAAAGTATATACATGCGGATGCTCTACAAATAAAAAATAATTTGGCGTCTCAAGATTAGCGTCCTCTCGTCTGTTCCTTATTTTAAAATCTACAATACCTTTAAATAATTCCTCTTGGTAATCCCAAGTCTCCTTATAATCCTTATTCCCTAAATCTTGTACAACGACATTCTTATTCATAGCCTACAAAATTACGATATTTTTGGGTTCTCATATAAAATATTAGAATGTATGCACAATTGAGCTACTACGAACTCAAACCGAATATGGTAAACTAATTTTTAGGGTTATTCAATATAACCAACGCAGCAATAACGCCAGGTACCCAGCCACAAAGCCATAATAAGAAGACTATAAATATAGAGCCACAACCTTTGTCTAAAACAGCTAGTGGCGGACATAAAATTGAAAGTAAAACTCTCCAAAAACTCATTTGATTTATTTTTTAATTGATGATTACCTATTAGACCCATAAACGGTCAATTTGTTACACTTATTATTTCCAATATAATAAATTGAATTCCTAATGAATAGTATTTATCTTTGTGCCTTTAAAATCTATCACAGAATCCATTAAGACATGTCGCAATTATCAGAGCAAGAACTTGTACGAAGAGAAAAATTAGTGAAATTACGCGAGTTAGGGATAAATCCTTATCCGGCAAATCTTTATCCCGTTAACCAAACATCCAAACGGATAAAGGAGAATTTTACTGAAGCCAAGCAGGTCATTATTGCCGGCAGACTTATGCGTAAAAAAGTTCAAGGGAAAGCTGCTTTTGCCGAATTGCAAGATAGCGAAGGTCGGATTCAAGTGTATTTTAACCGCGACGAAATTTGTACAGGTGAAGACAAATCGTTGTATAACGATGTGTTTAAAAAGCTTTTAGATTTAGGAGATTTTATTGGAATCGAAGGCGAATTGTTTACAACACAAGTTGGTGAGAAAACCGTTAAGGTTAAAAACTTCGCTTTATTGAGCAAGGCATTAAAACCTTTACCATTACCAAAAACGGATGCCGAAGGAAATACCTATGACGAGTTTATAGATCCTGAAATGCGTTACAGACAACGCTATGCAGACCTGGTTGTAAATCCGCATGTAAAAGAAGTTTTTGTGAAACGCAGCAAACTCTTTAATGCTATGCGCGATTTCTTTAATACCGCTGGTTATTTTGAAGTAGAAACACCAATCTTACAACCTATTCCAGGTGGCGCTGCGGCCAGGCCATTTATAACACATCATAACAGTTTGGATATACCATTATATATGCGAATTGCAAACGAGTTATATTTAAAACGTCTGATAGTTGGCGGATTTGATGGCGTGTATGAGTTTTCTAAAAATTTTAGAAATGAAGGCATGGATCGCACACATAATCCAGAGTTTACGGCCATGGAAATATACGTGGCCTATAAAGATTACAACTGGATGATGGATTTCTGTGAGCAGCTTTTAGAACATTGTGCTATATCCGTAAACGGAACGACCAAAGCTACTTTTGGTGAACATCAGATCGATTTTAAAGCACCATATTCCCGTGTGACAATGGCAGATTCTATCAAGCACTTTACAGGCTTTGATATCAACAGGAAAACAGAAGACGAGATACGTGCCGCCGCTAAAGGCATGGGCATTGAAGTCGACGATACCATGGGAAAAGGCAAGCTAATCGATGAGATTTTTGGCGAAAAATGTGAAGGCAACTATATACAACCAACTTATATTACCGACTACCCAAAAGAGATGAGTCCGTTATGTAAAGAGCATCGAGAAAACCCTGAACTCACCGAGCGTTTCGAGCTTATGGTTTGTGGTAAAGAAATTGCAAATGCATATAGCGAACTTAACGATCCCATAGAGCAACGTGAGCGTTTTGAGCATCAACAAAAACTCGCTGCAAAAGGTGATGACGAAGCTACCGAATTTATCGACTACGACTTTTTACGTGCTTTAGAATATGGTATGCCACCAACCTCCGGTATGGGCATTGGTATGGACAGACTCATTATGTTCTTAACCAACAACCAATCGATACAGGAAGTGTTGTTCTTTCCTCAAATGAGACCAGAGAAAAAAGCGGTTGAGTTAAGTGATAACGAAAAAGCTATTTTCGAGATTCTAAAAATCCAAAAATCTATGAATCTAAACGATCTGAAAACACAATCTGAATTAAGTAATAAAGCTTGGGACAAAGGCATTAAAGGTTTGGCAAAACATGGCTTAACCAAGGTTACTAAAACCGATGATACTTTGAATGTGGAGCTACAGGAATAACCAAATTGTCACCCTGAGTGCAGTCGAAGGGTCTTCAATATCATAAAGGGGTTTACTTAATTGTAAATCCTTTATTATCCCAAGCGCCAGCAGGCTCATTCGCTAAAAATGTCCACTGGACAATTTCTTAACGCTCTGCCCTGTA
>CAXMOQ010000108.1:0-8145 GCA_964195015.1 uncultured Flavobacteriaceae bacterium
GAGAAGGCATAAAACATAGGGAACATTAAAACATACCACGGCACTTGAAATTGTTTAAGAAAAAATGAAAAAGAAAAAAAATCGTTATCAATTAGTACCCTTTGTAAATTATTTAAAGAAATAAAAAGCACTATTAAATTAAGAAAGATAATGACCTTTGTAAACTTCTTTTTTATAAATAGGGTAACAAGATTAAAACCAAAACCTTGTATTACACCAGCAATTAGTATAAAATTGATAACAGAAACAAGGTTCATAAATATAGCTTCTTTAAAACATTTCGAAGGTTGTTCCTTATTTTGGGCTTAATATCACGTTGGGTGATAAATACGTAGCATGAGAAACGAAAGTTCTAACCACGTTCAACGAAGATAGCAAAAAAGGTTGAGCTTTTTAATTGAAATTAAAGTGAAATAAATATTGGGTTTTAATTAAATGCCTCGACACCATTAGGCAAATACTGGCATTGTTTTAATACAGAGGAAGTAATTAGATTAAAGCTGTTCGAATATTGCGTAATCTATATTGTGGTCGTTGGTTGTAATTAAGCTTGGTAAAAGTTAGACATACTGTTGGTTGCCATGCTCCCAGAATGATTCTTAATTTGATATTTGTGATTTTTATTTATAACAACATGATAAACGTATTTATCTATAATACTTTGAAAAAGGGACGGAGCTGAATTTTGCATTGTTTTCATGACGTTTGATTTTTCCGGTTATTCAATGTTATATATTAAAAGATTATGTGTAAATGTAATTTATAATATTCGCAAACCGTTTAGGGAATTGTCTGAAAAATTGAAATGTTTTTCTTATATTTCACAAAACCACCAACAACCTACTTGTAATTTTGTAAAAAATGCAAGAACAATTTATTAAGTATTTAAAGGCTAATTCGCAAAACAACACATCGTTTGTAGAGGAAATAGCATCCGTTTTGGATATTGGTTACGATGCGGCTTATAGACGCATTAATTTAAAAACAAATCTTACCCTTGAAGAAGGCGTAAAACTTGCCAGGCACTATAAAATATCTTTGAATAAATTATTTGAAGTTGGAAGCCAAAATACAATTCTTACAGAGTTATCACCAAGACCATTTAATGAAAAGGGATTAGAGTTATGGTTTAAACAATCTCTTAATAATGTCATACCACTTACCAAACTTAACAGCGCCGAAATTATATGGTCTGGAAAAGATATTTCCCTATTCCGCACTCTAACGGATTCCTACTTGACGCGCTATAAGATGTACGTTTGGTTAAAAGATCTTAATGTTGAAATGACAATAAATAAGATTTCTTTCGATAATTGGGTCAAAACCATTCCGGATTCACTACTACAAAGTGCGTTCGATTTGAGTGAAGTGTACAAAAACATTAACATTACTGAACTCTGGAATGATAATACCGTAAATGGCACATTGCAGCAAGTACTTTATTATTTTGAAGCTGGGCTGTTATCCAAAAATATGGCACTGCTAATTTGTGACGATATTCACGAAGTCGTAAACCATATTGAAAAACAAACGATAAACCAAAGTATAAGTGGTTCAGACAACAACAAGTTTTTCCGTCTTTATAAATGTGATCTACATACGTTAACCAATACCGTTATGATTGTGACATCATTTCAAAAAGTATTTTTTTCCCCATTCACAGTCTTGAGTTATTTTAAAATTGAAAATAAGGACACTTGTGAAATGATGCACAATTTTTTAAAAAAGCAAATGTCAAACTCAAAACTCCTCGCAACTGCAGGCGAACGAGACAGAACGTTATTTTTTAAAAGGATTCATCAAAAAATATCCATAGTTAAAGAACGTATCAATATGGACGATAAAATGACCTTTTTATAGATTTTTTTGTTTTTTTTGCTTTTTTTGTAACATTTTAATAACATCTTACGTATAACCACATAGCAAAGTAAAAATCACCTTAAAATCACAGGAGAACATTAGATGAGACAACTCAAAATTACGAAGCAGGTTACCAATAGAGAAACCGCTTCGTTAGACAAATATCTTCAAGAAATTGGAAAAGTTGACTTAATTACCGCAGACGAAGAAGTAGAATTAGCACAACGCATTAAAGCTGGTGATCAATTGGCTTTAGAAAAGTTAACTAAAGCTAATTTACGTTTCGTAGTTTCGGTAGCAAAGCAATACCAAAACCAAGGTTTAACCTTACCAGATTTAATTAATGAAGGTAATTTAGGGTTAATCAAAGCAGCACAGCGTTTTGATGAAACACGTGGTTTTAAATTTATATCATATGCTGTATGGTGGATTCGTCAATCTATCTTACAAGCATTGGCAGAACAGTCGCGTATTGTACGTTTGCCTTTGAACAAAATTGGTTCTATTAATAAAATAAATAAAACCTTTGCTTTTCTAGAGCAAGCGCATGAGCGTCCGCCAAGTGCCGAAGAAATTGCAAAAGAGTTAGACATGACCATTAACGATGTTAAGGAGTCTATGAAAAACTCTGGGCGCCACGTAAGTATGGATGCACCTTTAGTTGAAGGTGAAGATTCAAACCTGTATGATGTATTGAATAGTGGTGAATCGCCAAATCCGGATAGAGAATTATTACATGAGTCTTTACGTACGGAAATTGAACGTGCACTAGAAACTTTAACACCTCGTGAAGCCGATGTGATTCGTTTATATTTTGGTTTAGGTAATCAACACCCAATGACTTTGGAAGAAATTGGAGAAACTTTCGACTTAACAAGAGAACGCGTAAGACAAATAAAAGAAAAAGCTATTAGACGTTTAAAACATACTTCTAGAAGCAAAATCTTAAAAACATATTTAGGATAGTTATATTTGTATCCTATAACTGTAACAAACAGTTACTGCTCAAGAAATTGAGTATCTCATAACTGTTCGTTTTTTGATTGATGAAAGAACCCTCGGCTGATTACCGAGGGTTTGTTTTTGACCCATCTTCACGTCTTCACAAAGGGAAGAAATTTTTTTTTCCAATATTAGCCCTTTTTTTAGGATGGAGACTTTTCTCAACCCAAAATCCTTCTTAAAACTTAATTGGTATAATTGGTTTGTTCATTATTTTAAACAAAATTATGCAATTCGTAAATCGTAAATCGTAATTCGTAATTCGTAAATCATAACTTTCTTCCTTATATTTGCCAAAAAACAAACAACACACAAACTAATGAGTTCTAAATTAATAGCGCCTTCAATTCTTGCAGCCGATTTCGGAAACCTTCAACGCGATATAGAGATGGTAAACCAAAGTGACGCCGATTGGTTTCATATTGATATTATGGATGGTGTATTTGTTCCAAATATCTCCTTTGGTATGCCAGTTTTAAAAGCTATTTCTAAACATGCAAAAAAAACGATAGATGTGCATTTAATGATTGTAGATCCAGATCGCTACATAAAAACATTTGCCGATTTAGGAAGCAATGTGCTTACCGTACATTACGAAGCCTGTACCCATTTACATCGCACGCTTCAGGCTATAAAGAACGAAGGCATGAAAGCAGGCGTTGCGTTAAATCCGCATGTAAACATTAACGTACTGGAAGACACTATAAATGACATTGATCTTGTATGTGTTATGAGTGTAAACCCAGGATTTGGTGGACAAAGCTTTATTGAGAACACCTATGATAAAGTAAAACAACTTAAAGACTTGATTGTGCGTAAAGGAGCATCGACATTAATCGAAATTGATGGCGGTGTTACTAATAAAAACGCAAAACTATTGGTAGATGCAGGTGCCGATGTGCTTGTTGCCGGTAGCTATGTTTTTAAAAGTGATAACCAACCTGAAACCATACAGGAATTAAGAGTGATTGCAAATTCATAAAAAGAAGCTGTAGAAAAAGAAGTCATTGCGAATGAAATGAAGCAATCTTTAAAATTTAAGTTATTTCTTAAACTGCTCAAGCAAATAATTTATTAAATCTGTGGTAGTTACAATCCCAACCAATACCCGATTGTCTACAATCGGGAGTGCATGAAATTCTTTTTTCGATAAAATTTCTGCCACTTCCTTAATCGGTGTAGCGGATGTCACACTGGTAACATTTCTAACCATAACTTGCGCGATAGTAAACATATTATAAACTACAGTATCTACCGTTTCCTCTTCTTCGTCTACAGCATCGGCAAAACTTATACGAAGCAAATCGGTATAACTTAACATTCCTAATATTGTATCTCCATCTACAACAGGAATATGTCTTATATGATGTGTTTTAAATAAATGTTCCGCCATTTCTAAACTATCAGAACTACGTAAAGTAATTACATCTTTAGTCATTATTGCTGAAATTGGTGCTTTTCTTATCATGACTTTTATGTTTTAATTCAACATTAAAGATAGATGTTGAAATCAAAAAAAATTATGATAAAAGTCATATTGTACCATCTCATTTTAATACTTCAATTGTTAATTAAATGTTAAATATATACAGACTTGTCTGTTTATTCAAATTTGTGTCTACATTTGCCCCATGAAACAATCAGGTGTAAAAGATAGAATCATTGAGGCAGCTTCAAATTTGTTTTATAACCAAGGTTATAGTCAAACTGGTATTAACCAAATTATAGACGAAGCCAATGTTGCAAAAGCGAGTATGTATCAACATTTTAGATCGAAAGAAGATATTGCAGTAGCCTATTTAAAAGCAAGACATAGTATGTGGGTTGGTAATCTATTCGAATTCATTTCTGATAAAACCACCAACAAGGAAAAAATAATAGCCTGTTTCGATTATCTAAAAGAATGGTTAAATGACGTTGAATTTAGAGGATGTGGTTTTCAGAATATTATTACAGATTTGCCTAAAGATCAAGATAAAATTAAAGACCAGGTTCTTTTACATAAAAATGAATTACGCAGCTGGATACATGAATCTTTAAAAGCAGAGGAACAATATTTGGAGATTGATACTGAAGCTTTAGGTGACGAAATATTGGTGTTGATGGATGGAGCAATCATCCTATCACAAATACAAAAAAACGATTGGCCAATTCGTGCAGCCAAAAATGCATGTGTAAGGTTGTTATCTTAACTGCGACTTTTAAACTTATAAACTAAAAGGACAGACTTGTCTGTTTGTTTTAAAAATATGAAAAATTTGATCCCTCCTTTTAATAAGGAAACCGCTTCAGCAAAAGTACAGGTAGCAGAAGATGCTTGGAATAGCAAAAACCCAGAGAAAGTGTCTTTAGCATATACTATAGATTCACAATGGAGAAACAGAGATAAATTCTTTACAGGCAGAGCAGCGATAGCTGAATTTTTATCTGATAAATGGAACAAAGAACTCCACTACAAATTAAGAAAATACTTATGGAGCTTTACAGATAACAGAATATCCGTACGCTTTGAATACGAATGGCAAGATGCTAGCACAGGGCAATGGAAACGAACACATGGCAACGAGCATTGGCAATTCGATAGTGAGGGACTTATGGAGATAAGAGACATGAGCGCCAATGACATTAATATTAAAGAAAACGAAAGAAAATTTAAATAATCAAATGAAAACACATCAAACAAGACATTCCAGTTGGAATAGTAAAAGACGTTACAAATAAGAAAGACTTATTTAGTTACAATTAAATTATCAATAAAAATATAAACAATATGAAAACATTAAAACCTTTAAAATTAGAAGAAGCGAATGAAAACTCACAAGCCATTTTTACAGCTATAAAAAGTAAAATTGGAATGTTGCCAAATCTGTATGCCGCAATGGGCACATCAGATAAATTACTTAGTGGATTTTTAGCTTTTCAAGAAACTATAAAAAGTGGAGAATTTACATCAAAAGAATATGAAGCTATTGCTTTATCAACATCGCAAGTAAATGGCTGTAACTATTGCCTCTCCGCACATACAGCTATTGGAAAAATGAATGGATTTACCGAAGAAGAAACACTTGAATTAAGAACAAATACCATTGCAGACACAAAACTGAAAGCTTTAGTTAGTCTTACAAGTGAATTTGTAAATAGTAAAGGATATCCTTCGGAAGAATCTGTACAAAACTTTTTTGAAGCAGGTTATAATAAAGCTGCCTTTGCCGAATTGATCGCTATAATTGCATTAACTACTATTACCAATTATGTAAATCACAATGGAGGTTTTGAGATCGATTTTCCACAAGCACAAAACATAGAACAATTACAATTAGTATAATTAATTAATAATTAAAATTAAACAAACAATGAAAACACAAATCAGAACATCAATACTCGGTATGATACTTATAGGTATCGTATCCTTTGGAATGATTTCTTTTGAAACTCCAAAAAATAATGACACTTTAAGTGATACAAACATTATTTCACAAGCAGCTTTACATAAAAACATTGCTGTAAATGGAGTAAACATCTTTTACCGTGAAGCAGGAGATGTAAACAAGCCAACCATTTTGTTATTACACGGTTACCCAACATCGTCTCATATGTTTCGTAATCTAATTACAGACTTGTCTGTTCAATATCATGTATTAGCGCCTGATTATCCTGGGTTTGGCAGAAGTGATCAACCTATGATAAAGGAATTTGATTATACGTTTGATAATATGGCAAACATCATTGAAGGCTTTTTAAAAGCATTAAACGTCGAAAAATACAGTATCTATTTAATGGATTATGGCGCACCCATTGGGTTTAGAATTGCTGCGAAATATCCTGAACGTGTTGATGCATTAATCATTCAAAATGGAAATGCATACGATGAAGGTTTAAAAGATTTCTGGATTCCTATTAAAAAATATTGGAACGATTACACTCTTGAAAACGGAAAGCCTTTAGAAGGGTTTCATTCACCTGATGGATTAAAATGGCAATATACACATGGCGTTCAAAACGTTGAGAAAATTAGTCCGGACAACTGGAATATCGATTTACAACACTTAACACGTGAGGAGAATAATGAAATTCAATTAGCCATGTTTTATGATTATAGAACCAATGTGCCGTTATACCCTAAATGGCAACAATATTTTAGAGATCATCAACCACCTACACTAATTGTTTGGGGCAAGAATGATTATATTTTCCCTTCCGATGGTGCTTTTCCTTACAAAAGAGATCTGAAAAATTTAGAATTTCATTTGCTAGACACTGGGCATTTTGCTTTAGAAGAAAAAGGTGATGAAATCGCCAATTATATTTTAAACTTCTTAAATAAAAATAATATAAAATAAATAGTATGTGATTAGTTGGTTGTTTAACACTGTCAGTTCGAGTTCAATATAATGATGAAAGAAAATGTTCGTGCTCGAGCTGGCAATCACAAAAAATTTGATCAACGCTTATAAAACAAAAATCATGAAGACAATTAATTGGAAAAACGCAATACTAGCAGGATTTTTAGGAACTATACTATTTGATCTTGTAGGATTATTAATTACAGGAAACTGGTGGGACATTCCAGGAATACTAGGAGCAAAAACAGGATTAGGTTTAGCCTACGGTGTTGTTGGACACTATTCTAACGGAATTTTATTAGCTATACTTTTTGCCGGTATTGCACCTTCGCTTTGGGGACCAAAATGGTTAAGCCCTATCATTTTTGTAGTAGCTGAAACTATCGCATTAGTTTGGTTATTTATGCTACCATTATTAGGCGCTGGCGTTGCAGGATTAGATATGTCTCCTATGATGCCCGTGATTACATTGGTTCGTCATTTAGCATACGCCATTCCATTGATCTTTTTAATCCAGTACGATTATAAATCACTTTTAGAATAACAGTATGATAATAAAAGGAAGCTCAATAGCTTCCTTTTATTTCAAAGCCTTAATTGGTATTATTTCATAAATAGTAAATATCATGGCCAAAAATTTTGCTGAAATCGCGTTTACTGACGCCGTAAAAAATTTACAGGAAAAACACGGTAGCCGTAGAAGCTATGAACGTATGGAAAAGTTTAACGTCATTGACGGATTGACTACTAGCGAAATGTCATTTATTACAGATCGTGACAGCTTCTATATGGCAACGATTGGTGTAAAGGAGTTTCCATACATACAACACCGTGGTGGCCCAAAAGGATTTCTAAAAGTTTTAGACTCAAAACGATTAGGCTATATAGATTTTACAGGAAACAAACAATATGTATCTGTTGGCAATATGGCAACTAATAA
>CAXMOQ010000109.1:0-7683 GCA_964195015.1 uncultured Flavobacteriaceae bacterium
TAGATGAATGGCTAAGAAATCGGTTGCGCTATTGTATTTGGCATGATTGGAAGAAGCTAGAACGGAAACGTAAAAACCTTATCAGATTAGGTATAGAAATGGGACAAGCTTATGCTTGGAGTAGAACCCGAATGGGAGGATGGGCAGTTGCCCAGAGTCCAATTTTAAGAACTACCATAACCATCTCTAGACTAAAACGAAAAGGGTACAGACCTTTGATAGATTACATTAATAATACGCAAACTTCAATTTGGTGAACCGCCGTATACGAGACCCGTACGTACGGTGGTGTGAGAGGCGCAGTGGCGATTTTTAAGTCGCCACCCGTCTACTCGATCGGCAAACGTTTTATTCTACTGTTTCAAAATCACTTGGTCTCCATGTTTTGTCAAACCATGGTTCCAAAGGGCCATACAATCTAAAAATCGTGTTCCAGCCTTTTCCTGGTACTGTTTTTATTAGGTTGTTTTCCATGCCAGCTGGTGCATCAGGACCTATGTAAATATCATAAGAGCCATCTTCATTTTGAACCAAACCGTCTTTGTTACTATCAATACCGGGAAACTGTTCATCCGTCTGAAGCATTGACCTTGTTTGGTTATCGTAGATTGTAAATGACCAAAAGTCTTTCATAGGCGGGTTTTTTGGAATGGTTACTCGGTAGGTCTTGTTGCCATCAAAGGTGTTCCCGTCCTTATCTGAATATGCTGCTGCATACTGTGAACCTTTTCCTATAAGTTCAAGTGACATTGCTGGTGTAATACCCGTTGCATAAAAATGCATGGCAGATCTAGCGTCAAAAAGACGTGCCCCTTCGTGTTCAAATAAGTAATCTCGATAAACTAATGGATTCACCCATTGGCTGTTCTCATACAAATAGAAATAGTCACTTCTAGGCTTAGCCATTTGCGTGCGTACTATTGCGGCTCCTATCTTTGCAGCCTCTTCTAATATTTTTTGCATTCGCGCGTCCGGCTTAAACTCATGTCCCTTTTTAATTCCTATGGCGGCAAGAGCACCTAGTATTTCTTTACTTTGACCAATGGCTGGTTCTGATTGTACAACAGCATTAATTTCTTCATATATCCCTTCATCCATTCTATGTATTGTGCTGTTAGATTTGCCAGACATATTTACAAAAGTCATGGATGACGGGTTGTCTTTCTGTGACAATGGATAAATTTTAAATACTGCTTTGGTATCGTCAATAGCGGGTTTAGGGCTACCGTCTTTTTGAAAGCCTCTCCAAATCACCCAATTTCCATAAGTATTGGAGTGTGCTACAAAATAGCCTTCAGGAATATCGCCTTCATAATCTGGAGGGATAATTAGAAATTTGCCACCTTGTGCTTTGTCTGGACCCAATCGACCAAAATCAACCACATACTTAAACCAGTGGTCGTTGATAAAACCTAGAACATCGCCAGGCGTTTCAATAACCATGGGTTCATCTCCTAATTCTAGCCATGAAGCCATGTAAACCGAGGTAGTGTTTGGAGTTAACCATAATGCTTTTGAGTCCATTAACTCCTCAAATAAGAGTGCTGTTTTATTGGCTGGCCCAAATTGGAGGATTCCTCTTTTCATTGCTTCCATAGATGCAATTGGAATAGCCTTTATGTAAGCATCCACAGCATTATGCAAATCAACATAGTCGTACACTTTTGCTTGGGTTTCAGCCAAAGGCACACCATCGAAAAAATTCAGTTCTCCTAAAGCATTTGAATTTAATGTGTTTGGGGTTGATATTCCTTCGGGAATATCTGTTGTCATTTTCATTTTTGGTACATCTATTTCCTCTGAATTCATCTTTTTTTCTTGTTCAGACTGTGAATTCTGACAAGAGAAGAGTAGTGCGAAAATTAGCGTTCCATAAAATAATTGAATAATTGTTTTCATATTTTAAAGTTTAAATTAATTAATGTTTGTCAAGGACTTAATATGAAATCGTTTTAATGTTTTATATCTGATGTTACAGGTCTGCCGACAGGCAGGAACGAAGTTCGATTATTTTTTTGACAAAGTCAAAAACGAAAAAGCATACTTATGTTTTTCATCTGTATCGTGAAACTTTTTACTGGTTTCTTTCCAAAGCGTGGCATCTATTTTTGGAAAAAACGTATCGGCTTCAAAATCATGGTGCACACGGGTTAACTCAATTTTATTGGCAAACGCCATAGCATGTTTGTAGATTTCGCCACCGCCTATAATAAAAGGTTGTGAGTCGTTTTTTGCAACATCAATAGCATCTTCCAGAGAATTTACAATGATTATACCATTAGGAACTTGGTAGTTGTTTTGTCTTGTAATAACAACGTGCGTGCGATTTGGTAAAGGTTTTGGAAAACTTTCAAAGGTTTTGCGACCCATAATAATATGATGCCCATTGGTAAGGTTTTTAAACCGTTTTAAATCATCACTTAAATGCCAGATTAAATCGTTGTCTTTGCCAATAGCATCATTTTCTGCGGCAGCGACAATAATGGTTAATTCATTTTTTTTTTTGGAATCGGTCCCTGTCTTTTCTTCGTTGTACAGGTCGCTTTGAGCAATATGGGTTTCTTCTTTAACTAACTTCTGTTTCAGTTTTTCGATACGCTGTTGTTGCTGTGCTATCAATTTATCGAGTTGTTGTTGCTCCCAATTCTTTCCCATAAACTTATGGGTTACAAAGACATTGAATGCATGGTACATAAATAAAAATAGCCACACACTTATAGCGTATAAAAACCATTCCTTACCAAAAAAAGTAACATCCTTACCAATCCCAAGAACGGTATTAGCAAGTATAATAAACACGGAACCAATTAGAAATATGACAAAGTGAATGTACAAACGTTTCTTCTGTTTAATACGTTTTTGTGCATTTTGAATCAGCTCTAACTGTTCTTTATCTATTTGTGACGTTTGTTTCTTTTTTCCGAACATATCATAAAAATAAGAATTGTAAAGTTAAGTTTTTTTAGTGAAAACGTTGCAAATGATTTTTTAGATGAAAATTTCAAAAATACGAAAACGATATAGTTGATAATCAGTACAAAAGCATTGAAAATCGCATTATCAATCCTTTAATTAATGCGTCAAATTTTTGCGAAGTTTAAATAATGTTGAACCCGTTATTATGAAATTGATAAATCTTATATGTAATAAAAATTTTAAGCAATAATCAAAAAAATTGTTTTATACATTTGCCCCATAATTCATTTAATGGAAGTAAGAATTAAATACAGAAATTATGAGAACAAGAAACAATCAATTTACACAAAAGATGAATGCTCTTAAGAAGGGGTATATCTGGAACTTGAAAAGACGATATAATAATTTAAAATAATACTATGGCAATTACAAAACAATATTTAAAAAGCAAACCTATATGTAAAGTAACTTTTTCAGTGCCTGCCGAAGATGCAAATCAAGTAGCAGTCGTTGGAAGTTTTAATGCATGGGACACTGAAGCTGTTTCGCTTAAGAAGTTAAAAAACGGAACGTTTAAAGGAACGGTAAATTTAGAAAAAGATAATTCTTATGAATTTAGATATGTTGTTGATGGCACTTACATTAATGACGACCAAGCTGATGCTTATGCATGGAATGACTATGCAGCTGCTGAAAATGGTGTTTTAAGTTTATAATGATTATTAAAATTTAGTTAGTTGAAAAAGGGCTTTCATGTATTTTGAAGGCTCTTTTTTTATACAGCAACAGCACCTTTTATATGTGGATGTGGGTTGTAGTCTAGCAAGGTAAAATCTTCAAAGCTAAAATCGAATATATCTTTTACATCAGGATTTAAAATCATTTTTGGTAATGGTCTTATATCGCGCGACAACTGTAATTCCAATTGTTCATAATGATTGCTGTAAATATGCGCATCGCCAAACGTATGGATAAAGTCTCCGGCTTGGTAGCCACAAACTTGCGCTACCATCATGGTGAATAACGCATAAGATGCAATATTAAAAGGCACGCCCAAAAACGTATCTGCACTGCGTTGATACAGTTGACACGACAATTTCCCGTTAGCTACATAAAACTGAAAAAATGCATGACAAGGTGGTAATGCCGCTTTGCCATTGGCCACATTCTCACTAAACGATTTTGATGTATCCGGCAACACCGAAGGATTCCATGCCGAAACCAACATTCTGCGGCTATCCGGATTATGCTTAAGCGTATGAATGACTTCTTTAATTTGGTCAATCTCATCATTATTCCAGTTACGCCATTGGTGACCGTACACCGGACCAAGATCGCCATTTGCGTCTGCCCAATCGTTCCAGATACGCACACCGTTTTCGGTTAAATAGCTAATATTGGTATCGCCTTTTAAAAACCAAAGAAGTTCGTAAATAATAGATTTAAGATGTAGTTTTTTGGTGGTAACCATCGGGAAACCTTCACTCAAATCGAAACGCATTTGATAGCCAAATACACTTTTTGTGCCAGTTCCTGTGCGATCACTTTTTTCGTTTCCATTTGCTAAAACGTGTTTTACGAGGTCTAAATATTGTTTCATATTAACTTTCTGCGTAGGCAGGAATCTATTTAATTTTAATAAGATTTATTCGGTGATAAAAATAAAAAAAGCCTTAAGTGTTTCTGCGCGAAGCTTTAAATTATTTTAATAAGTTATTAACTAATGGTTAATATTTTTTATAGTTTCAGGATTGTGTTTGTACTTAAAGATTATCGCAAAAAGCACAGCTAAAATTATAGAATAACCTGCAAACACAAGCCAGATTGTGGACCAGTCTCTAAAGCCATCATTTGTATAATAATCTACAATAAGCCCACTGGTATAGCCGCCTATTAAGGCTCCGATACCATTTGTGAGTAATATAAATAAGCCTTGTGCGCTGCTTCTATATTTGTTGTCCGTTTCAGTTTCAACAAATAAGGATCCAGAAATATTAAAGAAATCGAAAGCCATTCCGTAAACAATCATAGATACTATTAAATATCCTAAACCGATGCCTTCCGGGTTTCCAATTCCGAATAACGCAAATCGCAAAAACCAGGCTAACATGCTCATTAGCATCACGGCTTTTATTCCATAACGTTTCAAGAAAAATGGAATGGTTAAGATAAATACCGTTTCTGATATTTGAGAGAGTGAGATTAATATGTTGGAATGTTTAACAGCAAAGGATTCTGGAAACCCTTCAGTAAAACTTCGCAAAAATTCTGATGCCCAGGCATTGGATATTTGTAATACCACACCAAGTAACATAGAAAAAATAAAGAATACGGCCATTTTGTAATCCTTAAATAAGGCAAAAGCATCTAATCCTAAACGTTGTGATAATGATTTATTTTCAGATTTAGAAAGTGGTACATTAGGTAATGTAAAGGAATAAATACCCAGCATCAAGGAAAAAGCTGCAGCAAAATAAAATTGATATGGGCTTTGTGTCCATTCTAAAAAATCGACTGCCCACATGGCGACAATAAACCCGATAGTTCCCCAAACACGTATTGGTGGAAAAACTTTAACAACATCGTATTCATTATCATCAAGAATACTATAAGATACCGCATTGGCCAACCCTATTGAAGGCATATAAAGCAATAAATAACATAATATTACCCAAAAGAAGGTGTCATAATCGTTTATTTGTGACAAATAAAATAAAAACCCGGCACCTAAAATATGAAGCATGCCAAAAAGTTTTTGCGCATTCACATATTTATCTGCAATAATTCCTACAATCGCAGGCATAACTATCGAAGCAATACCTAATGTCATGAATATTTTACCAATCTGCGCACCAGTAAATTGTAGCTGGCCTCCTAAATAACCGCCTAAAGAAATAAGCCAAGCGCCAAACACAAAAAATTCGAAGAAATTTAAAATGGTCAGGCGCAACTTTATATTCATAATATAAGCGTTAAATTATTTTTTATCGTTTAGAAATTTCGTCCCTTATTCTTGCAGCAGTTTCATAATCTTCGTTAGTAACAGCGGCATCCAATAAATCATGTAATTCTTCAAGCGTTTTACTTTTGTAGTTCTCAATCATTGGTCCGCCTTCAAGTTCTTCGGCAAGCATATCATCAACTAAAATGCTGTCTTCGGTTTCTTCACCTTCTTTTTTCGGGCTTACTTTTAAATAAATCCCGGCTTTATCAAGAATGTTTTTATAGGTGAAAATAGGTGCTTTAAAACGAAGTGCCAAGGCTATGGCATCACTTGTTCTGGCATCAATGATCTCTTCAATTTTATCACGTTCGCAAATTAAACTTGAATAAAAAACACCATCAACTAATTTATGGATGATGACCTGCTTTACTATAATATCAAACCGATCGGCAAAATTTTTAAATAAATCGTGAGTTAAAGGTCTTGGTGGTCGTATTTCTTTTTCGAGCGCAATAGCAATAGACTGCGCTTCGAAAGCTCCAATAACTATTGGTAGTTTTCGATCGCCATCAACTTCATTTAAAATTAATGCATAAGCACCATTTTGCGTCTGGCTATAAGAAATCCCTTTAATATTTAGTCGAACTAAACTCATAAGTTGAAAACAGCAAAAGACAGTTTAAATTTGGACATTACCAAACCAATTTAAAAAAAAGTCAAACTGATGTTGCATATAAACTGTTCTTTTTATAATTACAAGTTAAAAAAAATTAAGCGTTTTGCGCTTTAAATTCTTTTAATTTTTCGATGAGCCTGGGAACAACATCAAAAGCATCACCAACAACGCCATAGTCGGCAGCTTTAAAGAACGGTGCTTCAGGATCCGAATTTATTACAACTTTAACTTTGGAAGCATTGATTCCTGCTAAATGTTGAATGGCGCCCGAAATACCAATTGCAATGTATAAATTAGAGGCTACTGGTTTTCCCGTTTGCCCAACGTGTTCACTATGTGGTCTCCAACCTAAATCGGAAACTGGCTTCGAACAAGCTGTTGCAGCTCCAAGAACGTCTGCTAATTCTTCTATCATCCCCCAGTTTTCCGGGCCTTTTAATCCGCGACCACCAGAGACTACAATTTCGGCATCTGCAATGGTTACTTTATTGGTTGCCTTATCTACAGATTCTACATGGATACCAGAATCTGGAACAGAAGGTGAAAATTCTTCAGAAGCAGCACTTGCACTATTTTCAACCAATCCGAATGCATTTTTAGAAACACCAACAACTTTAATATCGGTGTTAATGGATGTCATATTAAAAGCTTTGTTTGTAAACGCCGTACGTTTTACGATAAAAGGAGCGGTGCTTGAAGGCGCTTCTACAACATTAGAGGCATAACCGGCATTTAAACCAATCGCTAATAGCGGTGCAAGATATTTACTGTCGACACTGGAACTAACAATAACCACTTTGGCACTTTCTTTTTCGGCAGCTTGTGTTATCACCGCTGCATAGGCTTTGGCATTAAACACATCTAACTGTGCATTTGATACATTTAAAACCTTATCGACACCATAATTTCCTAATTCGGAGGTGTTATTGGCATTTATAGTTACCGCAGTAACCGTTGTCCCTAATAAGTCTGCAACCGCTTTGGCGTAAGAAGCAACTTCGAGAGCTACTTTTTTAAAATTTCCTTTTTCAGACTCTGTATATACTAAAACTGACATAAAAATTATTTTTTAATTTTTTCCTGAACTTGATTCAGGAACTGTTAAAACACTCCTTAAATTTTAAAAGATCCCAAATTAAGTTTGGGA
>CAXMOQ010000109.1:7693-8060 GCA_964195015.1 uncultured Flavobacteriaceae bacterium
TTCTGGTTTTTCAAACTGTACCGATGTTGTTCCTGCACTTGCTTCAATAGGCTCCAGAACGGTTAATGGTTTCTGTCTTGCCATCATAATGCCTCTCATGTTAGGAATGCGCAAATCGCTTTCTTCCACCAAGCCTTTTTGACCGCCAATAACTAATGGTAACGTTGTTGTAACGGTTTCTTTACCACCATCAATTTCTCTAACCGCTCTTACATTTGTGCCATCAACCTCAAGACTGATGCAGTTGTTTATAAAATTGGCATCAAGTAAGCCAGCAATCATTCCCGGAACCATACCGCCATTATAATCGATAGATTCACGTCCGGCTATTACTAAATCATAAGCACCATCTTCAATCACTTTTGCT
>CAXMOQ010000110.1:0-7882 GCA_964195015.1 uncultured Flavobacteriaceae bacterium
TGTCATATTGAGCTTGTCGAAATATTTTTAATGTATTGATAATCAATATTGGTTTCGACAAGCTCAACCTGACAAATTAAAATAGGATGACTTTTCAGACAGACTCTTTCATTTTATTTAAACCGAGTAAATCTAGTTTACATGTTTTTCCAAAAATTCTGCAACACCTTCATGCGTTGCATTCATGCCAGATTTTCCTTTACTCCAGTTTGCAGGGCAAACTTCACCGTTTTCTTCATTAAACTGTAAAGCATCAACCGTGCGCAATGCTTCATCAACATTTCTTCCTAAAGGTAAATCGTTTACTATTTGATGACGTACAACACCTTCTTTATCTATTAAAAACAAACCACGATAGGCGATCAATTCGCCATCTGCTTGAAGCATATCATTGTCATCATAAAAATAATCGCCTGCCAAAACATCGTAATTTTTAGAAATAGTTTTGTTGGTGTCCGCCACTAACGGATACGTGATGCCTTTAATGCCGCCATGGTTCTTATCTAATTGTAACCAGCCCCAATGGGATTGCTCGGTATCAGTCGATACTGCTACAACGGCTGTGTTTCTTGCTTCAAACGCTGCTAGTTTTTCTTGAAAGGCGTGTAGCTCTGTCGGACATACAAATGTGAAATCCTTTGGGTAAAAGAATAGTACCACGTGCTTGTTTCCAATAAATTGGTCTAATGAAAAATTATCTGTGAATTCGCCACCATTTATAACGGCTTTTGCGCTAAATTGTGGTGCTTTTTTTCCTACTAATACTGCCATTTTTGTAATAATTTATTTTATGAATTGAGATTTAAAAACGGCAGCAAATATACACTTCTTGTGTTGCTAAAAAATGCTTTATTATATAAATTTTTTATGCAGCTATTGGTTCGACTGATTTTGTTGTTAGCTGTCTGATCTTAATATTAAGTGCAGCGATAAACAAAGTAGTAAAAGGACTCAACCAATTGAAAATGGCATAAGCAAAATACTCTCCAACACCAACGCCAAGAACACCCGATTGGTAAGCACCACATGTGTTCCAGGGAATCAATACCGAAGTTACTGTTCCTGAATCTTCAAGTGTTCTGCTTAAATTCTCTGGTGCTAGACCTTTATCTTCAAAGGCATTTTTAAACATTTTCCCGGGAATAACAATGGCTAAATATTGATCGGAAGCAATGGCATTTAATCCTAAACAGCTTATAACCGTACTTGCAAATAATCCGAAGACTGTTGATGCCAATTTTAACAATGCTCTGGTAACTCTAGCTAATGCACCAATGGCATCCATAACACCTCCAAAAACCATAGCGCACATAATTAGAAAAATAGTCCATAACATGCCTTTCATGCCTCCAGAGGTAAATAGATCATTTAATTTCTCATTATCTGTAACAATCTCGGTATCTACAAATACAGCGTTAAAAATAGCTCCTATATTTGAAGACGAGATGCTTCCTAATATTTCAGGCTGAAAAATAAAAGCAAATACAGCGGCGAGAATGACACCGGTTCCTAATGCAATTAAAGGTTTCGTTTTTAACAAAATTAAGGCAATAACAGCCGCAGGAACAATGAATAAATAAGGACTAATATTAAAGGTGTTATCAATAGTGTTAAGAAAACCGCTAACATCTGCGCTTCCATTTGTGTCAATGTTTAAACTGATTATGATAAATACTATTAAAGTGATTACTATTGTTGGGACCGTGGTAATAGTCATATATCTAATATGCGTAAATAAATCGGTTCCTGCCATAGCTGGAGCAAGGTTTGTAGTGTCGCTTAAGGGCGACATTTTATCTCCAAAATAAGCGCCAGAAATTATGGCTCCTGCTACCATACCTGCAGGAATCCCTAATGCGGTCGTGCCAATTCCAATAAGTGCGATTCCAACCGTTGCCGAAGTGGTCCATGAACTTCCTGTTGCAATAGAGATGATTGCCGCTATAACAACCGATGCTGGTAAAAATATGGCAGGGCTTAAAGCTTGTAGTCCATAATAAACCATGGCAGGAATAACACCACTAATAAGCCATGTACCAGCTAAAGCGCCAACTAAAAGAAGAATCATTATTGGAATAAAAACACTTTTTAAGTTCTCCCAAATTTCAAGTATCATGAGTTTAAAAGAAACCTTGTTGTAAAACCCAACAACAGCAGCAATAGCTCCAGCAATTAATAAGATAAATTGATTGGAATATTCTCCTATGGCTTCACCATCGGCAAAAAAGATGTTGTAAGCGAGCATAACCATTAAAATAACAACGGGAATCAATGCTTCCCAAATGTTTAACTCTACGTTTTCAATGATGCGCTGGTCTTCTATTTTAATTTCAGAAATATTCTTATCGTCCTGCATTTTGTTGGATTTTTTTTAGCCTTGTAATGTTACAATTTTCAGATAAGTTATGCAAATGGAATTATGGGTTCGACAAATTTCCTGATAGAACGTTGATAATACTGGTCTTTTATGATTTAGCACAGATTTTTCTAGTTGAATTTACGAAAACCTGTTTGCCGTCAGGTAGTTAAGCTTAATCTGCGTTATCTGCGTTCCAAAATATGCTTCTAAATAAAATTTGTATCTGCGCAAAGAATTAGTTCTGTATTTTTGTTTCAATTTATGGATTCATTAACACAAATAGTATTAGGAGCTGCCTGTGGCGAAATTGCTTTAGGAAAAAAGATAGGCAACAAAGCTTTGTTGTTTGGTGCCATTGGAGGCACCATTCCAGACTTGGATGTCTTTGTTGGACGTTGGATTTACAGTAACGAGATAGATATCATGGCATTCCATCGCGGCTTTATGCATTCTATTGTCTTTGCAACTTTGGCAGCATTTATTTTTGGTTGGCTAGTTCATAAATTGTACAATTTAGGGAAACGAAAAAATTCCACAACACAGAAAGACTGGGTTTGGTTGTTCTTCTTATCATTGGTTACGCATCCTATATTAGATTGTTTTACGCCTTATGGCACGCAATTGTTTTCACCATTTTCAAATTATCGTCTGGCGCTGAATAACATTTCGGTAGTAGATCCTATATACACCATTCCGTTTTTATTGTGTTTGATAGTTTTGTTATTTTTTAAAAGGAACACCAAGCGCAGATATTTGTGGTTAAAATTAGGGCTAGGCATGAGTTCGGTCTATATGCTTTTTACGCTTGGGAACAAAGTGTATATCAATTCAGTGTATAAAAAATCATTAAAAGCTGAAGGCATAAATTACAATCGTTTTCAAACACAACCATCGGTTCTTAATAATATTTTGTGGTATGGTATTGCTGAAACTGATGATGGTTATTATGTAGGGTTTTATTCATTGTTTGATAAATCTTCAAAAGTTGAAACTTGGCATGAATTGCCAAAGAATCATGATTTGGCACCAGATTCAAATGGCGATATAAAAACACTGGCTTGGTTTAGTAACGGCTATTATAATTTTATTTCTACGGAAGATCAGGTACTACGTTATAACGATTTACGGTATCCATCATTTGATGAAAACAATCCAAATAATGCCGTTTTTAGTTTTACTATAAAAAAGGAAGGAGAGCGTTGGAATGCACTTCCATTTAATGGTAAACCGCCTTCAAGCGAGGATTTTAGTTATTTCTGGAAACGGATTAAGGGAAATTAAACCGGCACCAGTGTTTCAGCTTCTAAAATATTAAGTTCTATCATACAGGCTTTCATCATGTTGTAAGTACGTTCAATATCTGCATCTAATCCAACTGAAAAACGAATTAATCCATCGCTTAATCCCATTTCGATTTGTTCTTCTTCAGGAATTTCGGATGATGTCGAGCTTCCCGGTGCACTGAATAATGTCTTGTAGAACCCTAAACTCACGGCTAAATACCCCAGATTTTTATGTTGCATCAATTCCATGAGTTTATTGGCTTTTTCAATAGAACCAACATCAATAGTTAGCATACCTCCAAAACCATATTTTTCGTTCATCATGCCTTTAAATAGTTTATGCGAAGGATGTGATGCTAATCTCGGATATACTGTTTTTAAACTATCGGCTTCAAACTTTTCAGCAAGATATGTGGCATTTTGACTATGCTGTTGCATGCGAATATGAAGTGTTCTTAAGTTTTTCAATACCGAAGCAGCACGTAGGCTATCCATGGTAGAACCTAACAACATGGAAGCACCATCATTTACATTCCTTAAATCATCAATAAATTCTTGTGTCCCACAGATAACACCACCAACAGTATCAGAAGAACCATTAATGAATTTTGTTAAACTGTGAATCACAACATCTGCTCCTAATTTTGCAGGCGAAATTGAAAGTGGCGAAAACGTATTATCTACAACTAATTTTAAGTTGTGCTTTTTTGCTAGTTTTGATAAGCCTTCAATATCGGCAACTTCTAAAAGCGGATTGCTTACAGATTCGCAATACAGCACTTTTGTGTTTTCTGTAATGGCAGCTTCGACTACATCTAATTTTGTAATATCGACAAAAGAGGTTTCAATATTAAAACGAGGTGTAAAGTTTTTTAGAAACGCATAGGTTCCGCCATAAATGGTTCTGCTGGACACAATATGGTCTCCTGCCTGACACAATTGTAACAAAACAGGCGTTATGGCTCCCATACCTGATGCCGAAACATTCGCGGTTTCTGTGCCTTCCATAGCCGCAAGTGCTTCTCCTAAATACAAATTGCTTGGCGTTGTGTGTCTGGAATATAAATAACAACCATCGGCATTACCGTCAAAAGTATCGAACATGGTTTTTGCCGAAAGGAAGGTATAGGTTGATGAATCGGAAATTGAAGGGTTCACACCTCCAAATTCTCCAAAGTATTGTAAATCCTGTATGTTGTTCGCGGGTTTAAATGACATGATATTGAGTTTATTAATTTGAAACATCAAAATTCTGATATATTAGATTAATAAACAAGTATTATAATTATATACAGAAAATAAATCTAAAAAAATGTATATTTGAAGATATAATATAGGGCATAGTCGTTTTGAGTAGATTATTACCGAAAAATTTTCAATCATGGCATTTTTAGACACCACCGATAAACAATTATTAGAGTTTTTACAGCGCGATAGTAAACAAACGAACAAGGAACTTTCAAACAAGCTAAACCTATCGGTTACAGCTGTTTATGAACGTATTAAGAAACTGGAAAAAGAAGGCGTTGTTGATAAATATGTGGCTTTAGTAAATAAAGAAAAGATCCATAAAGCGTTTGTCGCATTTTGCCATATCAAACTTGTGCAGCATTCACATGACTATGTTGTAAAATTTGAAAAGGAAGTCACTAATTTAGATGAAGTTTTGGAATGTTATCATATAAGTGGAGATTACGATTACTTATTAAAAGTTCTGGTGAAAGACATGGAAGCTTTTAGGGAGTTTATGGTAAAAAAGTTAACCACAATCCATCATATTGGCAGTACCCATAGTATGTTTGTGATTAGTGAGGTGAAATATACTACGGCTATTGGTATTCGGTAGCTAGGTTTCAGTCCCAGTCTTCAGTATTCAGTTAGAAGTGTTCAGTTTTTGGTAGGCAATAAACAGTTGGAATTTGGTGTTTTGTTATCGAGATTTTTCTAACATTATTCGTGTATTTGGAGCAAAGTATTTTTAGTCGCTAACAATTTTTAGTTTAATTTTAACACATGCAATCCGTACAATATAAGTTAATCGAGTTTTTTCTCCTTTTTATTGTATTGCCTATTGCCTTTACATTTAATTATGCATTTCAAGTTAAGTTGGTGATTGGGTTTGTTGGATTCCTATATGTGTTATATATATTACTAAAAGTCAATAAGAACACCTTTAAAATTGATGAACATATTAATTGGGCAAGTTTCTGGAAACAAACAATCATTAAGTTTATACTTATTGTCATTATTACTACGACCTATGTATGGATTACAGATAAGCAGGTCTTGTTCAACGTTGTTCTTAATAAACCTACGCTTTGGATAATCATTCTATTTGTTTACAGTTTACTATCGGTCTATCCGCAAGAACTTATCTATAGAACTTTCTTTTTTCAGCGCTATGAAATGCTTTTCAAAAACAAGAAGCTCTTTATTTTTGTTAATGCTGTGGTGTTTTCGTTGGGACATATTTTCTTTAGGAACAATCTGGTTATTGTGCTAACTTTTCTTGGAGGTCTTTTATTTGCCGTTACATTTTATAAAACAAAATCTACGCTTTTAGTATCTATAGAGCATGCCATTTATGGCTGTTGGTTGTTCACCGTTGGAATGGGTAATATGTTAGGATTTCCTTCCTGACTATAATTTCGTTAAAATAATATTTAACATAAATCGATGTTAAACCTTCAATGGTTCTTGAATTATAGCATTAACTTTTGACAAACTTCCAAATTATGAAACGCAATCAGTTTATTAAATCGGCAGGAATTGGAGCTATGTTAATTCCAGCGCTACCATTATTTTCTTTTACTAACCCACAGGAGCAAGAAGAACCTCAATTGGATAAAGCTTTAGTTAAAAAATTTGTTGGTGCTTCACATGGTAAGTTTGATATTGTAAAAGAACTACTTGAAGAGCATCCAACCTTATTAAATTCTGCAAATGATTGGAAGCTAGGTGATTTTGAAACAGGACTAGGAGCTGCTAGCCATGTTGGATATAAAGAGATGGTTACGTATTTTCTAGAGAAAGGTGCGCAAGCAAATATTTTTACTGCAGTATTGTTTGGAAGAATGGATATTGTAAAGCTCATGTTAGATTTTTCTCCAAGTACACTAAATGCAAAAGGGCCACATGGTTTAACTTTATTACATCATGCTGAAAAAGGCGGAGATGACGCTTTAGAGGTTAAAGAACACCTAATTTCACTTGGATTAAAAGAAACCCAAATACCACTTTATTAAAATCTCATTTTTATTGCTTACCCACAAAACATTTGTACTTTTGCAATCAATTTTTATCATAAAAAACCTATGAATTCATACGATGTAGCCATTATTGGCTCTGGTCCTGGAGGCTATGTAGCAGCGATTCGTTGCGCACAACTGGGCATGAAAACTGCAATTATCGAAAAATATTCTACACTCGGTGGAACTTGCCTTAATGTTGGTTGTATTCCGAGTAAGGCCCTTTTAGATTCATCGCATCATTATGAGGATGCTGTCAAGCATTTTAGCGAGCATGGCATCGATATTCCAGGAGACATTAAAGTGAATCTTGAAAAAATGATTGCACGTAAGCAATCTGTTGTCGATCAAACTACTGGAGGTATTGATTTCTTGATGAAAAAAAATAAGATCGATGTTTATGAGGGGTTAGGAAGTTTTAAGGACTCTACACACATCACGATTTCTGGAATAGAAACTACTGAAATCGAAGCTATAAACACCATCATCGCGACAGGAAGTAAACCATCTAATTTACCGTTTATCAACATTGATAAAGAGCGTGTAATTACGTCTACCGAAGCATTAAAGCTTAAAGAAATTCCAAAGCATCTCATCGTTATTGGAGGTGGTGTTATTGGTTTAGAACTAGGACAGGTTTATAAACGATTAGGAGCAGAAGTTTCTGTGTTAGAATTTATGGATCGCATTATTCCAACCATGGACGCAGGTTTATCTAAAGAACTGAATAAAGTATTAAAGAAGCAAAAATTTAAAATCAATACCTCTCATAAAGTGAAATCTGTTGAACGTGTTGGTGATGAAGTCATTGTAAAAGCAGATAATAAAAAGGGCGAAGAAGTAGAATTTAAAGGGGATTACTGTTTGGTATCTGTTGGGCGTCGTCCATATACTGATGGCTTAAATGCTGAAGCTGCTGGGGTAAAAATAAATGATAGAGGGCAAGTTGAAGTCAACGATCATTTGCAAACAAGTTCTCAAAATATATACGC
>CAXMOQ010000111.1:0-7575 GCA_964195015.1 uncultured Flavobacteriaceae bacterium
GAATACTGAAGACTGAATACTAAATAATGGACATATTACAACGCATAGTAAAAGATAAATACAAAGAAGTAGCTTTAAAAAAAGAACATATTCCAATTAATTTATTGGAACAAATACCTTTTTTTGATAGAAAAACGAATTCTTTGGCAGCAAAATTGGGACTTAGTCAAACAGGAATTATTGCCGAATTCAAGCGTCGCTCACCTTCAAAATCTATAATTAATGAAAATGCAGACGTTGAAAATGTTGCGATAGGATATGAGCACGGCGGCGTTTGTGGCATGTCTGTACTAACAGACGAAATTTATTTTGGAGGCACTTTAGACGATTTAATTTTAGCACGACAAAGCTGTAATCTGCCCATTTTAAGAAAAGAATTTATTATTGATGAGTATCAAATATTAGAAGCAAAAGCCTTTGGTGCTGATGTAATCTTATTAATTGCAGCAATTTTAACTAGAGATGAAATAAAACAATTTTCGGAAATAGCAAAAAGCCTAAATTTAGAGGTCTTGCTTGAAGTTCATAATGAAGCAGAGTTACAAAAATCCATTATGCCAAGTTTGGATATGCTCGGCGTAAATAACAGAAATTTAAAATCGTTTGAGGTTAGTTTGGAAACAAGCATGACCTTAAGTAATTTAATACCGAACGATTTCGTAAAAGTATCAGAAAGTGGTATCAGTTCAATTGAAGCAATCAAGCAATTACAACCTTATGGATATCAAGGATTTCTGATAGGTGAAAACTTTATGAAAACAGATGATCCTGGATTGAGTGCAAAGGTTTTTATTAATGAATTAAAAAAATGAGTTTGTCATTCCGCACTTGATGCGGAATCCATTATAAATTGAAGTTTAATTAAAAAGATTCCTGCTGGAGTTTATCTTGAGCGGAGTCGAAAGACGGAAAATGAATATGAAACTAAAAATCTGTGGAATGAAATATCAAGATAATATCTCTCAAGTTGCAACCTTGCAACCAGATTATCTTGGATTTATTTTTTACGAAAAGTCGGCGCGTTTTTTAGAAGCCGCTATTCCTCAAACTCCAAATACAATTAAAAGAGTTGGGGTTTTTGTTAATGAATCGTATGACATTATTCTAGAAAAAATAAATACATATCATTTACAAGCAGTGCAATTACATGGTAATGAATCACCAGAATTTTGTGACGCTCTACGTCAAGCTGAACTTGATTCAGCATCCAATCAAAAGAACCCGAAACAAGCTCAGGTTGAAATCATCAAAGTATTTTCAATCAAAGATGAATTCAATTTTGATATATTAAAACCTTATGAAGACGTTTGCGATTACTATTTGTTCGATACTAAAGGAAAATTACCCGGAGGCAATGGTTATACATTTGATTGGAGCGTATTAAACGACTATCCATCAACCAAACTTTTCTTTTTAAGTGGTGGCATTGGTTTAGACCAAACGGAAAACGTTTTATCATTCCTGAGTGGGCAGGAATCCAAATATTGTTACGCCATTGATGTGAATAGTAAATTTGAAATTAAGCCCGGATTAAAAAATATTGACGAATTAAAGGAATTTAAAGAACACGTCATTACAAGGAGTGAAAAGACAAAGTAATCTCTTTCATAGAAACAGATTGCTTCGCTATGTTCGCAATGACGTAAATTAAAAGTTATGAGTTACAACATTAACGAAAAAGGATATTATGGAGAATTTGGAGGCGCATTCATTCCAGAAATGCTCTACCCAAACGTAGAAGAGTTACGCCAAAACTATCTTAAAGTGATGGCTGAACCTGAATTCCAAAAAGAATTCAATCAATTGCTTAAAGATTATGTTGGTCGTCCTTCACCACTCTATTTTGCAAAACGTCTTTCAGAAAAATACAATACAAAAATTTATCTGAAACGCGAAGATCTCAACCATACGGGAGCCCATAAAATAAATAATACGATTGGTCAGATCCTGATGGCAAAACGTCTGGGCAAACATCGTATCATTGCCGAAACTGGAGCTGGACAACACGGTGTCGCCACGGCAACCGTTTGTGCTTTAATGGGCTTGGAATGTATTGTGTATATGGGAGAAATCGACATTGCCCGACAAGCACCAAATGTTGCACGAATGAAAATGCTAGGTGCTAAAGTTATTCCCGCTTTGTCAGGTAGCCGCACATTAAAAGACGCCACCAACGAGGCCATTCGCGATTGGATCAATAATCCAGTAGACACACATTATATTATTGGCAGTGTGGTCGGACCTCATCCGTATCCAGACATGGTAGCCCGTTTTCAAGCTGTAATTTCAGAAGAAATCCAATGGCAACTGCAAGAACATGAGGGCACAACGAAACCGGATTATGTGGTTGCTTGTGTTGGCGGCGGTAGCAACGCAGCTGGTGCCTACTATCATTTTTTAGATGATGAAACGGTAAAATTAATTGCAGTAGAAGCTGCTGGTCTTGGCGTTGATTCTGGTCAAAGTGCAGCAACGTCAGTTTTAGGAAAAGAAGGGATTATTCATGGTAGTAAAACCTTGTTAATGCAAACCAATGACGGACAAATAACGGAACCTTACTCTATTTCGGCAGGACTGGATTATCCTGGTGTCGGTCCCATGCATGCCCATTTATATAAATCTGGACGTGCAGAATTCATCTCTATAACCGATGACGAAGCAATGATCGCTGGATTAGAATTATGCCAGCTGGAAGGGATTATTCCTGCTATAGAAAGTTCGCATGCGCTTGCCATTTTTGAACAGAAAATATTCAAATCAGACGATGTTGTGATAGTAAGTTTATCTGGACGTGGTGATAAGGATTTGGAAAATTATATCAGTTATTTCGATTTATAATTTTTTTCATTTCCGCGAAGGCGGAAATCTCTTGAATAAATGGATGTGCATTATGTTTACATATTAACTAACAAAAATCATACTGTTTTGTATGTAGGTCGCTCGATACAATTAAAAGAACGTTTAAAACAACATAAAAACAATAGTTTAAAAACGTTTACTGGAAAATATAATGTTGACAAATTAGTCTATTTTAAAACCACAAAATATGTAAATAATTCAATAAAAAGAGAACGACAAATAAAGAAATGGAACCGTGAATGGAAGATTAATTTAATAAATAGTTTAAATCCTGATTGGAAAGATCTTTCAGAATATATATAAGAAAATAATAATAAGATTCCCTCCTTCGAGGGAATGCAAAACAATTCATTCCCAATGAACAGAATCAATAAAAAACTACAAGAAGACAAAATGCTACTCTCTATATATTTCACAGCTGGTTATCCAAATCTAAATGATACCGTTTCGATCATACAAAATTTAGAAAAAAGCGGCGTTGATATGATTGAAATTGGATTGCCTTTTAGTGACCCTCTAGCCGATGGTCCAACCATTCAAGCAAGTTCAACACAAGCTTTGAAAAATGGGATGACTACTAATATTCTTTTTAATCAATTAAAAAATATTAGAAAAACCGTAAATATTCCACTTATTATCATGGGTTATTTTAACCCGATATTACAATATGGTGTTGAAGCCTTTTGCAAAAAATGTCAAGAGGTTGGTATTGATGGCTTAATAATCCCTGATTTACCGGTAGATGTGTATCACGACGACTACAAAGCTACATTTGATAAATACGGTTTGATCAATGTACTCTTAATCACTCCACAAACCAGTGACGAGCGCATCAGGTTTATTGATTCTATTTCTAATGGGTTTATCTATATGGTAAGTAGTGCAAGTACAACGGGCGCACAAGTTGGTTTTGGAGAAGAACAAACCAGTTATTTTAAACGTATTGCTAATATGAATCTCAACAACCCTCAAATTGTAGGATTTGGTATTTCTAACAATGAGACTTTTACACAAGCTACCAAATATGCAAAAGGTGCCATTATTGGTTCTGCTTTTATTAAACATTTAAGTAACGATGTTGTTGCTGGAATTGATAGTTTTGTAAAGCGAATTAAAAATTAATGTGTCAGTTCAAGTGTTCAACTTTGTAAAAGTTGAATGTATCTAGAAAAAACGTATTAATAATTAAAATTCTGTTCTCGATACGATTTCGAAAGATTATAAATTAAGATTCATTTAAAAAGATTCCCACTTTCGTGGGAAATATTATGGCATTAAACATTGTTTTAATAGAACCCGAAATCCCCAACAACACAGGTAATATTGGCAGACTTGCATTAGCATCAGGCTCAAATTTACATCTTGTAAAACCGTTTGGTTTTGAGATTAACGACACACGATTAAAACGTGCCGGACTGGATTACTGGCAACACCTTAATCTTCATATCTACGAAAGTACCGAAGAATTCTTCACGAAAAATAAAAATGCTAACATGGTATTTCTTTCCAGTCATGGCACAAAAGACCATTGGGATATCACTTTTAAAGACAAAATGTTTTTGGTATTTGGAAAAGAATCTGTTGGATTACCAAAACTCATTATTGAAAACCATCTAGATAAGCTTTATAAAATTCCATTATATAGCGAATATGTTAGAAGTTTAAATCTTGCTAATGCTGCGAGTATTGTAGTTTATGAGGGCTTAAAGCAAATTCAATAAGTTTTTATACTTTTATAAAGCATAAAAGCTGATTTTCAAAATCAAATACTCATGATAAAAACATCTGATATTAGAGTCATTATTCTTATTTCCTGTATCGCA
This sequence comes from uncultured Flavobacteriaceae bacterium, assembly GCA_964195015.1. Taxonomy (GTDB): domain Bacteria; phylum Bacteroidota; class Bacteroidia; order Flavobacteriales; family Flavobacteriaceae; genus CAXMOQ01. Next base: position 4,683 of record CAXMOQ010000111.1, read on the forward strand.
TTTACGCTCAATTCTAATAAAATTTCAGCTCAAAATTTAAACACTTATAAAAGCGATAAACTCGTCTTAAAAGGCGATACACTTCCTTACCGTATTTTACTTCCTAAAAACTATAATCCCATTATTAAATATCCGTTGATTTTATTCTTACATGGTTCTGGAGAACGAGGAAATGACAATAATTTACAATTAGTTCATGGTGCCGATTTATTTTTAAAAGATTCCATTAGAAATAAATATCCGGCATTCGTTGTCTTTCCGCAATGTACTGAAAAAGATTCTTGGAGTAATTATCAATCTTCAAGAATTGACGAAAAAACAACCATTACTTATTCTAATAAAGTTGATAAGATAAAACAACAAGATCTCCTTAAAGCACTTATTAAAAAGCTGAAAAGAGAATTTAATTTAGATGTAAATCGGTTTTACGTTGGTGGCTTATCTATGGGAGGCATGGGCACTTTTGATATGGTAAACCAAAACCCCAAACTATTTGCAGCGGCATTCCCCATTTGTGGTGGTGCCAATCCAAAAATTGCCAAACGTATAAAACAACCGAGTTGGTGGATATTTCATGGTGCCGATGACGAAGTTATACCATCAAAATATTCGCAACAAATGTTTGATGCCTTAAACGTTTTAGGTGCTGATGTAAAATTAACCATCTATCCTAATGTAAAACACGACAGCTGGACAAACGCATTTGCAGAACCCGACTTAATAAAATGGTTGTTTTCCAAATCGCTTTAAACGGCTTGGCTTTGCTAAAAAAATATTCATTCCTTTTTTCTTTGCTTACGCAACATCTCCAAATACATATTCTCAACTTTAGTTCTGGCCCAAGGTGTACGTCGTAAAAACTTTAAGCTTGATTTTACAGAAGGATCGTGCGTAAAACAACGAATATTAATATTATATCCTAAATATTCCCAACCATAATGTGCCACAAGATCATTTATAATCTGCTCTAGTTTTATGCCATGCAATGGGTTGTTGGGTTGTTGTTCCATAAAAAATCAATAATGTCCGGTCGAGTGCAGTCGAGACCTTAATACGTAGCCTATAGCAATAAACCTCTCGACTGCGCTCGAGGAAACAACAAACAACTTATTCTAATAGCTTTTTAATTCTTACAGCTTTTTCAAAATGATCTAACTTGTGCGTCATAATCCACCACGCTGCAACTTCCATGAGTAATTCTGGATTATCATTTCTGTTAGAAAAAAAAGCATAAAAAGACAAACCGACATTTGGACCCTTTACTTTTATTTTGTTGTCACAAATTTCTATAATTCTTTCTCTTAAAGCTTTCTGCATAACAATTAATGTCGTTTGAACGTTTGTTGTTTTCGCTTCGGTCGTCTGGAATTATGACTACTGTTACCGCTTCTATTAGTATTTGAACCACGGGAACCAGCGTTACGAGAATTTCTATGCCGTCCGCCGCCTTGTCCTTGCTTTATTGGTACTGTTGATGCGTTAGGGTCTGGTTCAAAACCTTCAATAATTTCGCTTGGTATTTTCATACCAACCAGCTTTTCAATATCTCTTAAATACGTCGTTTCATCAGCACTTACTAACGAAATCGCCTCGCCACTTGCTCCTGCTCTACCTGTTCTGCCAATACGGTGTACATAGTCTTCAGGAATGTTAGGCTGTTCAAAATTAATAACGTGCGGTAATAACGGAATATCCAATCCGCGTGCGGCAATATCGGTAGCTACCAAAACACGTACTTCACTCTTTTTGAAACCAGCAAGGGCCTTGGTTCTGGCTCCTTGACTTTTATTGCCATGAATAGCGGCAGCTGTAATACCTGCACTTATCATTTTTTTACATAGCTTATTGGCCCCATGCTTGGTTCTTGTAAAGACTAAAACTTGCTTCCAGTTGCCATCCGAAATTAACTTAATAATCAAGCCTGTTTTTAAGCCCTTTGCAACACGATATACCTTTTGTGCTATAGCATCGACCGTAGTATTTTCAGGTGTTGCTTCAACTAAAACAGGGTGATGTAATATGCTGTTTGCCAAGTTCTTTATCTCTCTTGAAAAGGTTGCCGAAAACAATAAATTTTGTCGTCTTGCAGGCATTAAATCCATAATCTTGTCAATGTCTCTTTTAAATCCCATGTCGAGCATACGATCGGCTTCATCTAAAACTAAAATCTCAATTTTAGCAAGCGAAAGCAATCGTTGATTATGCAAATCGAGTAAACGTCCAGGTGTAGCAACCAAAACATCAACACCGTTACGCAAAGTGGATACTTGTGGTCTTTGGTTTACGCCTCCAAAAATTACGGTTGAGCGAATATCCAAAAATTCACTGTAACTTCTTACATTATCATAAACTTGTGCCGCCAATTCCCTTGTTGGTGTTAATATTAAAGCACGAATTGGCCGATGTCTTAACTGTTGTCCTCTGGACAATATTTGTAACATGGGTAATGTAAATCCAGCGGTTTTTCCAGTTCCGGTTTGAGCCGATGCCAAAACATCTTTACGTTCTAAAATTAACGGAATTGCTTTTATTTGAATTGGTGATGGGTCTGTATAGCCTTGTTTACTGACTGCTTTTAATAGAGCATCAGAAAGCCCTAATGATTTGAATGACATATAAATTGATTGGTAAATGACCATCTAATTTTTAGTGTCATTTTTTATTAAGATGCAAAGGTACAGTTAAATTATGCCATACGTTCTATTTACTTGACTTTATCAAAAAAATAGTCGAACTTCGTTTAACAGTCGATAAAATCAACTTGTACTGAACTTGATTCAGTATTAAAACTGAATTTATTTTCGCATTATGTGTAATTAAATAAAAACTAATTTTAAAGAATATATGAATCTGAAAAAATACATAGCAGAATTAAAAAGACGCAATGTATTCA
>CAXMOQ010000111.1:7584-7849 GCA_964195015.1 uncultured Flavobacteriaceae bacterium
GTACTTCCTGCTTTTGAAGCACCACCTTATTTTATGAAAATGCACTCGCCGAAAGGGTTAATGGTATTCTGAAAGATGAATTTTATCTTGACCAAACTTTTATGAATGTAGCACACGCTAAAAGAGCAACAAAAAGTGCCATTAAATTATATAATGAGATAAGATTACACTTATCTTTAGATTTTAAAACACCTAATATGGTATACCTGCCTGTCCGGTTTACCAAGCCAAAGGCATGGCAGGCGGGTAAATTAACAGCGTAAAA
>CAXMOQ010000112.1:0-7804 GCA_964195015.1 uncultured Flavobacteriaceae bacterium
TATATAGGTTTCAATAGTTTCGTCGCTAAAATTGTCTTGTATAAAATTTTCTTCCAGTAGGTCATTATCTGTTAAAAATGATGCTATTTCATAAGAACTTAATTCTTCATTTATAATATAATTTTCAACCGTTTCAAAATCTAACGAATCGAATGTTATTTCTTTATTAAAAACGGATAAGTTGAAAAGCAATAGAACAGCCGCCGCTATGCCAGACAAATAAATAAGATTCCGTTTACTAAATAGCTGAATGACTTGAGTTGTTTCTTTTTTAGCAACCTTATTTAGAATAGTTTCTTCCAGATTTTCAAAATAATCTTCAGGCGTATTAAAACCAGAATCACTTACACCATCTTTAAGTTTTGCCTGACTCATAATAGTCTCTTCAAAGTCCTTAAAGTAATCTTTAGGTACTGTAAAGCCTGTATTTTTGATTTTATTTAGATCATCGTTATTCATATCTCTACTATAGGACTTTTACTTTAGTTAAAGGTTTAAATGTTAGTTAAGTAGGCTTCAATTTTTTTTACTGCAATATGGTATGATGCTTTCAGCGCACCTTCGCTGGTTTCCAGTATTTCAGACATGTCTCGGTATTTTAAATCTTCAAAATACTTCATATTAAACACTAATTGTTGCTTTTGTGGTAATGTTGCAATAGCTTGCTGTAGCTTTAACTGAATTTCGTCTCCTTCAAAATATACATCAGATTTTAAGTTGTTAATCGCCAGTTGTTGTGTTTCTTCATTAGTTATTTGCAAGCGTTTGGCATTTTTATTAATGAAGGTAAGAGATTCGTTGGTTGCTATGCGATACATCCAAGAGAACAACTTACTTTCTCCCTTAAAGTTATGAATGTTTTTATAAACTTTAATAAAGGTGTTTTGTAATACGTCGTCTGCGTCGTCATGAGACTTTACAATGTTTCGTATATGCCAATACAAACGCTCTTTATAGAGCGTTACTAATTCTTTAAAAGCATGATCTCTTGTGCTCTCTAGTTTAAGTTGCTCCAAAAGTTGAGGTTCGTTGGTCACAAAATCAATTTAGCTGTTAGACGATTGAATATAATAAAAGTTTAATTGACGGTTGCTTTTTTTTAAAAATTGTACGAATTTTATGTATTTATTAGTACTCTGGAATACGGGCTTATGTGTTTAAATACCGATTAAGTGCAAAATAAACACGATGAAACACACTTTTTCTTGCTTTATTTCTTTTTTTGTTTTATGTTTACACCAACAAAACCTACCTATGTTGTTAGTCGTCCCCAAGTCTAACAATGAAAAAAAAGGATTGAGCGCCCCTCAATCCTTTTTTGCATTTATAATATTGTTACTCTTTGTTTGAAAACGTTAATCAAAACTTTGCATATCAACCAATTTTTTATAAACACCATTTTTAGAAATGAGGTCGTTATGTTTTCCTTGTTCTACAATCTTGCCTTTTAGCATGACAACAATTTCGTCTGCATTTTGAATGGTAGATAATCTATGGGCAATCACAATTGAGGTTCTGTTTTTCATCATATTCTCCAATGCAACTTGTACAAGGCGTTCACTTTCGGTATCTAAAGCCGATGTAGCTTCGTCAAGAATCATAATTGGTGGATTTTTAAGTACAGCGCGAGCAATACTTAAACGTTGTTTCTGTCCGCCAGACAATTTGTTTCCAGAGTCACCAATATTGGTGTCTATGCCGTTGGGTAAATCTTTTACAAATTCCCAGGCATTGGCGATTTTTAAGGCATCGATAACATCATCGCTAGACGCATCTTCTTTGCCTAGTAGAATATTGTTCTTTACAGTGTCATTGAAAAGAATTGAATCTTGCGTTACAATACCTAGCTGATTACGTAAAGACTTTGTTGATAAATTGCGAATATCAATACCATCCATTGATATTTTTCCACTATTAATATCATAAAAGCGCGTAATCAAATTTACTATTGTTGATTTACCGCTACCAGACTGACCAACAAATGCAACGGAATTACCTTTGGGTAGTTTTAATGAAAAATCTGTTAAAACGAATTCGTCTTCATATTTGAATGATATGTTTTCAAATGCTATTTCAGAATCGAAATTAGTTTTGGTAATGGCATCTTCTTTGTCATTTAAGGGGTTTTCCGTGTCAATAATTTCTTGAATGCGTTCAGCTGCTGCACCACCTTTTTTAATATTATATAGGCCTCTTGAGATTGCTTTTGCTGGAGTGAGAATATTATATGCCAAACCCATATATACAAGGAAAGTACTGCCATCTAATGCAGAAGAACCACCTCCATTAAGTACTAGATTTCCTCCATACCATAAAATTATAGCAATAATACAAATGCCTAAAAACTCACTGGTTGGTGACGCTAAATTTTGTCGATTTAATAGTTTATTAGAAAAATGATAAAATCGGGTAGTCGATTCTTGAAATTTAGCATTGAATTTATCTTCGGCATTAAAACCTTTTATAATTCGCAAGCCTGTTAATGTTTCTTCTAAAGTTGACAAAAATGTACCTTGTTCTTTTTGAACACGGTCTGATTTTCGTTTTAAGCTTTTACCAATTCTTGATACTACTAATCCCATAATTGGCATAAAAACGAACACAAATATGGTGAGCTTTGCACTTATAATGAGCATTGCAGTAATAGTAAATATGATGGTTAATGGTTCTCTAACTATAAGTTCTAAAACTGATAAAAATGAATATTGTAAATCTAAAACGTCACTTGTTACTCTAGCTAAAATATCACCCTTTCGTTTTTCAGAAAAGTATGAAAGCGGTAATTCTACAGTTTTTTTATAGACCTTGTTTCTAATATCTCTAATAACGCCATTTCTTAAAAAAACCAAAAAATAATTTGCTAAATAACCAGCTATATTTTTTAATAAAAACATAGCAATAATCAAACCTACGACAAACACAAGTGCTTTAGAATTATCTCCACCTGTAAATTGATTCATCTGATATGACAAGTAGTTTTCTGCAAATTCACCTAGCTCTAATAAACTTGTATAGACTGGTTTTGTGGTTGGAGCCACCTTGTCTTGTTTAAAAATCACATCTAGCATTGGCTTTAAGGCCACAAATGATAATGTGCCAAACAATGCAAAAAACACATTAGATATAATATGCCCTATTGCAAATCGTTTATAAGGTTTTGCATACTTTAAAATATTTAAAAAGTGATTCATTAATTAAGGTTCATGGCTTTAATTATGGCATCAATTTTAGCCTCTAGTGATGCTTCTGTTTTTGAAAATTCTGATGTTGATGCTAATGTCATATTTGCACTAATATAAAACTTAATCTTTGGTTCTGTGCCACTCGGTCGTAAAGCTATTTTGCTGCCATCTTCTGTATAATAAATAAGCACATTGGATTTTGGAACATCAATAGGTTCTTCTTGACCGGACACTATATTTTTTGAAATCGATAATTCGTAATCCTCTACCTTAACGACTTTGGAACCGTTGACTTCGGTAAGTGGATTTTCACGTGCATCCACCATCATTTGTGCAATTTCGTTAGCGCCTTCAATGCCTTTCTTGGTCATTGAGATTAATCGCTCTTTATAAAAACCATGATCTTTATAAAGTTGAACAAGTTCCTTGAAAAAAGAACTTCCTTTGGCTTTTGCTTGTGCTGCAATTTCACATGCTAGCAACGTGGCTGTTACTGCATCTTTGTCTCTTACAAAATCACCAACCATAAATCCAAAACTTTCTTCGCCACCTCCAATAAAATCAAGCTCTGGAAAGTCTTTAATCATTTTTGCGATCCATTTAAAACCTGTTAAGCCTATTTTGCATTCTACGTTATAAGCCTCTCCCAAAGTACTCATCATTGGAGTAGACACAATGGTGGAACCAATAAACTCTTTGCCATGTATTTTACCTTGATCTTGCCATTGTTGCAACAAGAAGTTGGTCATCATGACCATGGTCTGATTGCCGTTTAAAAGAATTAATTCGTTATCTAAATTTCTAACAGCAACACCAAGTCTATCACAATCGGGATCGGTTCCAATAACAATATCACCATTCACCTTTTCGGCTAATTCCAACGCCATTTTTAATGCTGCAGGTTCTTCAGGGTTAGGAGAAACCACCGTTGGAAAATCACCATTTGGAACTTCCTGCTCTTTTACAATATGAACATTGGAATATCCAGCACGCTTAAAAGTCTCCGGAATCGTTGTGATAGATGTGCCGTGAAGTGAAGTGAAAACAACATTCAAATCGCTTTTTGCTTCGGCTGATGTATTAAAGCTTCCATTTTTAATAGCGGCATCAATAAATACATCGTCAATGGCTTTACCTATATAATGGATTAAGTTTTCGTTTGCTTCAAAATTAATTTCAGAATAATCTAAACTATTTATTTCTTCAATAATTTCAGCATCATAAGGCGGTACTAATTGACCGCCATCTTGCCAATACACCTTGTAACCGTTGTATTCCGGTGGGTTGTGTGATGCCGTAAGTACAATACCGCTATGGCAGTTTAAATGTTTCAGTGCAAAAGATAATTCTGGCGTTGGACGCAAATCTTCGAATAAAAAGACTTCAATTCCATTTGCCGAAAACACATCAGCTACCAATTTTGCAAAGGATTTACTGTTATGTCTGCAATCAAAAGCAATCGCAACTTTTAGTTTTTCATTTGGGAACGATTGGTGTAAATAATTGCTTAAACCTTGAGTGTTTTTCCCAAGTGTATATTTATTCATGCGGTTAGTGCCAATACCCATAACACCGCGCATGCCACCAGTTCCGAACTCTAAATCTTTATAAAAGCTTTCTTTTAGTTCATCCGGATTAGAAGCAATTAGGTCTTTTATATTTTGTTGGGTTTCGGCATCGAACGCTGGTGTTAACCATGCATTAACTCTATCTAGTAATTCCGGTTCTATATAAATCATATTGAAGCTTTTGAAAAGCAAAAATAAGCAATTCAATAAATGTTAATACATAATAGGAAGTTAATTTGAAAGTATAGACTACAAATTCAATTCATCCTTAATTAAATAACGTCTCTTATCTTGTTTTGAGCGTAGAATAAGTTCGCCTAAAAAGCCAGCTACAAAAAATTGCGTACCAATAATCATGGTGACAAGCGCAATATAAAATTGAGGGCGTTGGGTAATTAATCGCCCAAAAGGGTTTAAGAATATTTTATCGATACCAAGATATAAAGCGAATGCAAACCCGATAGCCAACATAATTACACCCAAAGCGCCAAATAAATGCATAGGGCGTTTACCAAAGCGTGATAAAAACCAAATGGTAACCAGATCGAGAAAACCATGAACAAACCTGTCCATACCGAATTTGGTTTTTCCATATTTTCTGGCTTGATGTTGTACTGTTTTTTCTGTAATATTTGTAAAGCCCTCGTTTTTAGCAAGCACTGGAATGTAACGATGCATTTCACCATTCACATCTATATTTTTTACAACATCTTTATGGTAGGCTTTGAGTCCGCAATTAAAGTCATGCAGTTTAACGCCTGATGTTTTTCGCGCTGCCCAATTAAAAAGTTTTGAAGGGATATTCTTTGCGATTTTAGAATCATAACGTTTCTTTTTCCAGCCGGAAACCAAATCGTATCCGTCATTAACAATCATGTTGTAGAGTTCTGGTATTTCATTCGGATTGTCCTGTAAATCGGCATCCATTGTAATAATCACATCGCCTTTAGTTTTTTCAAAACCCGCATGAAGCGCTTGTGATTTCCCAAAATTCTTTAAAAACCGAATGCCCTTAACGTTATTATCCTTATTTGATAATTGTGAAATGATCTGCCAGGAATTGTCTGTACTGCCATCATCAATAAAAATAATTTCATGCGAAAAATGATTGGATTGCATAACACCTGCGATCCAATCATGTAATTCGGTTAGAGACTCTTGTTCGTTAAGTAGTGGTATGACTACTGATATATTCATAGATATTATTCTTCTTTTTTCATGACAAGACCACCAATTAACGAATAAATCAATCCGAAAATGGCACTTAAAGCAATCCAAAAGGCGGTACCAATCATTGGGTTTGAGAATTTTTCCATCATTTTAATACTTTGTTCAGCCATTTCTTCAGACATATTAGAGTCTTCTAGCATTTTGTCTTTAGCAACTTCCATGACTTGTCCCATAAACTCTGGATCAATAACATAGTTAAATAACAAACCATATACGGCATATACCAAAGCACTTATTACAGCTGTGACTATACCAACTTTTAAAGCTTCACTTAAACTTAAAAAGCCTCTGTTCTGTTTTTTATACTGTCCAATAGCATAAATAATTACTATTGGGAAAAGAATATAAAATAAATACATTGGCCATTGTACACCTTCAAGTTGCATGCCTGTTGCATACATTACAACAGCAATTAGCACTAGAATTAAGCCTAGAATTAAACCGTAGTTACGCGCAAATTTACCAGGAGAAAGTTCTTGTGATTCCATAATATTTAAGTTTTGTTAGTTTATGGTTAGTTAGTAAACAAATATAACAAAACGTTACAATTTATTCTCGCGAACGCGGGAATCTTAAAAATAAAAGAACAATTGAGTATTTGTGAAAGCGAGAATGTTACAATAGTAGCTATAATTATATTCAGGCTGAATGGCGTATCAAATAAATTTAGAAAAAGTATTGTGATTTTATAAAAAATACTTAAATTTGCACCTCGAAAAATAGAATACAAATAAAGCATTTAGTAATGAGAAAAGGCATACATCCAGAAAATTACAGATTAGTAGCATTTAAAGACATGTCTAACGATGATGTATTTTTAACAAAATCCACTGCTAATACTAGTGAAACTTTAGAGGTTGATGGTGTTGAATATCCACTAATAAAAATGGAGATTTCAAGAACATCACATCCTTATTATACAGGTAAATCTAAATTAGTAGATACAGCAGGTCGTATTGATAAGTTTAAAACCAAATACGCAAAGTTCAAGAAATAATATAGATTCAAAATATATTTCACGAAAGCCTTTCAACTATTGAAAGGCTTTTTTATTTTTACACAAAAGCATTTACATGAACTACATTCTTTTTGATGGTCCTTCTCGTAACAATTTATTGCCATTTACTTTTACGCGACCTGTTGCCGATATCCGTATCGGCATTTTAACCATTCGCGAAAAATGGGAAGCCTATTTGGGTTTTACCACAACTACGGTGACCGAGGATTATTTGTCTGAAAAACATCCCATGGTCGAGATGGAAGAAAACATTATGATTAATGCTTCCTATCTGCCTAATTATGAATTAACCGAATTGGTTAAAGGCTTAAAGGCAAATCAAGCTATTTTTAAAGGAGAAGATGTGATTGCTTTTTTTACTAATGAAACTCAAGAGGATATCAATTTTGATTTGTACGATGCCATTGAATACAATGAAGACATTATTAAAATTGAATATTCCTGGGATATTTTCTCTAAAAATGGAGACGCCATAAAGGAAGATTTCGAGCTGGTTACCAAAAACAGAAAATCGCAACCCATTCCTTCCAGCAATAACGTTATTGATCAGGAGAATATTTTTATTGAAGAAGGAGCAAAGCTTGAATTCGCAACGCTTAACGCCAGTTTTGGGCCAATTTATATTGGCAAAAATGCCGAAATTATGGAAGGCGCACTCATTCGCGGCCCATTAGCATTATGTGAAAGTGCAAACATCAAACTCGGCGCTAAAGTTTATGGACCTACAACTATTGGACCTTTTAGTACTATTGGTGGCGAAGTAAAAAACGCGGTGCTTTTTGCACATTCTAACAAATCGCATGAAG
>CAXMOQ010000113.1:0-7803 GCA_964195015.1 uncultured Flavobacteriaceae bacterium
AAAATTTAGTTTTAGATTCCAAATACACATTAATTCCGCAAGATAGTAATCACACACATACTGCCGAAAATGTAGTACTAACTTCTAAATACACTTTAACAGTAGATGATACTACACACCCACATACAGTCGATAATATAGATTTAGAAATAGGAATAACTTTAGTTGTACAAGATAGTAATCACACGCATACTGCGGACAATGTTGTTTTAACTTCAAAATACACTTTAGCTGTTGATGATACTACGCACCCACATACCGCAGAGAATGTTGTTTTAGATTCTAAATATTCTTTAGTTGTAGATGATAGTTCGCATACACATACAGCAGAAAATGTTGTTTTAATATTTAAAGCCATACTTAATGTTGATGATTCAACACACAAGCATACGGCAGATAATATTGTTTTAGATACAGGATTTATAGATAATTCTGACAATGAGCTAATTGTATTAAAATCTTTCATAACTTTGGTTGTTAAGTTAGGAAGCGAAACTACCCAGGAAACAGAAAGATTAAGATCAATGATAACCAAAGAACTAATTTTAGAAAACGAAACTACCCAGGAAACAGAAACGTTAATATCAATAACAACAAAAGAACTAATTTTAGAAAGTAAAACAAAATGATATGGGAAAAATATTTGTAGGTCAGACAAAACTAACCATTAATTTAGACACAGGGAGTTTGCTTTCTGGTGTAGATGTTGCAAGGATTAAATATACAAAACCAGATGCAACCACAGGAGAGTTTGTAGCTACGGTAAGTGGAAGTAGTATTTTTTATAACATTGTTAACGCAAGTGAAATTGATGCAGAAGGGATCTGGTCGTTTTATGCGCATATAACCTATTTAGATACAAAAATCATTATAGGAGAGGTTGATAAAATAAGAGTTTATAATCCAGGTGAGTAGATTAGAAGATATAAACGGTAAAGAAAGTTCTAAAAGGATGTGGGCAAGCCGTTTCTTATCTTTAGGCTTTTTTATGGTTATATTCTTTATGATTATTTGGGGTGTTCTTGTGGTTTTTACAGATAAGAAAATAGCACTACCAGACAAGTTAATGGAAATGTGGATTTGGTTGATGGGCTTTGGAACTTCAATATTATTAGGAACTATATTTGAAAAACCAAAAGTATAATGGAATTTACACAAAATGAACAACGGGATCTGTATAATAGTATAACAGATATAAAAACCAATATGGCACGGGTCTTGTTTATGCTGGAATCAGATGGCAGAACAAACTCAAAGGGATTAGTTGAAAAGGTTGAGGTGCTTGAGGCTAAACTTGCTGTTTTAGAACAAAAAGAAAAGTTTTTTTCCTTTAAAATAGTTACATTGGTTGGTGTTGGAGTAGCCTTGTTTTCGGGAATAGTTTACGCAGCAGAAGGAATTTTTAACTACTTTGTAAATAGATAATTATGAAACCATTAATAAGACTACACAGATTTTGGCAAGATGACAATCAAACACTAGATAACTGTACTGTTTTCGACCTTGGCGGATGTCCGATTTTCACAGCTATTGGATTAGAACGTGGGTGGAGAAACAACATGAGCAATGTTTCATGTATTCCTATTGGGGAGTATGATGTTGAATTGGAATATTCTAATAAGTTTGGTAAAAACCTTTGGGAGATAAAAGGTGTGCCTGGAAGAGCAGAGTGTAAATTCCATTCCGCTAACCACTGGTTTCAACTTAATGGATGTGTTGCTCTCGGTAATAAATTAGCCGATATAAACAACGATAATTACAGAGATGTATTGAATAGCGGAAAAACAATGCGAGGCTTCCACGATGCATTAGACGGCTTTACACGGGCTAGATTGATTATAACAGGAGAACGAGGAATATTTTAATTATGGTAGCAGAAAAACAAGGCTTTTGGAAAAAACATATTGAACCAAAAATGGGTGTCAGTATTTTTGTGTTGTTGTTGGGCGGTGGAACTGGTGCGTATCTAACTTATGAGAAAGATAAGTTGGAGATTCAAGCGGAAAAGAACGCCCTTGAATTAAGAGTTTATCCATCACCACAACGTCTTATAAAAGCAATGGAGCATGATGATGAAGTGCCTAGCGATGTGGAGAACTTCCAAAGGGAAATTAGGTTAATAAAAACAGGCGATACTTTGGTAGAGTTTCAAAAGGAAATCAACGAGCAGATAAAGGTTATAGATTCGTTCTATCAGTTCGCTAAAGCAAGCAAAATATCCGATTCATTGGCGGAGTTTAAACGACAGAAATCAAGGGATAGCAGGGATTCGACCATGAATGAAACATTACAAGCACAAAAGGTTTATAATCAAAATCAAATAAACGTTACCAATGCCATAAATGCACTAACGCAAACCGTTAAAAAATTAGATACAACACAATAATGGATGTGTTTAAAGCAATAATGGATAAGGAATTTAATAAGATAATTATTATCATTTGTGTTGTGGCGATATTTATAATTATAAGATGGATGTTTAAACTATTTAAAAGCAGTCAAGATGAATAAACTATTACTATTACTATTTATGACAACGGGCTTAATGGCTCAAAATGAAAAATGTGGATACTACTGCCACAACGGAACGGTTATTAAAGCCTTGAACGAAACAAGTGTGAAAGGACACATTAAACACGGTGATGCGTTCATCGGAACGTGTGATGATGCCAATATTCATGTTGGCGGTGCTTGTGATGTGCTTTCAGCGGAGTATTTCGACTTCAAACAACCACTTCCTATCGGAGAAAAGTATGTTTTAATTGACAATATAGGCAGAGTAAGAAAGGAGGGGCGGGTTGAAGCAGATTTTTTACAGTCCTTACCAAAGAACCAAGTATTTTTTATAAAAATAAAAGGATATAAGCTTAAAAAGGTAATAATTAAAAACTAAAATCATGGGAAAAAAAGTTAACAAACGTGATATGATATTACGTGCAACAGAAGATGGAACGCTAGAAGAAGCGTTGGCAAGTATGGTAATTGATGAAAGTCATGCCAATCCAAACAATCTTAAATGGGATGTAGCGAAGGAAATGTATTTTCATGTTGTTATTTTAGATGAACAAGACAGGTGGCTAGTGCAGACCCATACAACAGGAGATTGGGGATTCTATTTAGGAAACATGATTACAAATAAAGGTGGTTCAGGAAATATAGAAATCATTAAAGGCGAACAGTACTATTTATATTTCAGAAACCAAGATGTTAAAGTGCCATTTATTGTAAACGGCAAAATCTAAACATAGTATGGGCAGAGGTAAAAACACAGAGGATAGGGCTTGGACACGTAATAGATTGTTATTATTATTAGCCAACGCTTATTTCGATGTTTTTTCAGACCCACATTACAAACCCACCGATAAAGATTTAGAACGGTGGTTTAATAGATATTTAAAAAGGGAAACCTTTAAACAGAGAAAAACACGTAAAGATAAGAAAACATGACACTATTAATTGAAGAAACAGATGCTTTAGGAGCGATAATGACCGTAGTATTCGTACTAGGAGTTGCGCTATTTGCTTATTTAATAGGCAGAAAAGTTGAAAAGAGAAAACACAAGAAATGAGTAAGACCTGGGTACACATTAGATTTTTACTAAAATATATTCCCTTACAACTATTCGGGGTTATGGTTAATATCTACGGATTGGCGTTTGCCCTGTTTTTTTGGGCAGTATTAGGGTATCACAACTTTATATTCGTTTGGACACTTGCGAGTGTGATGTTTTTACCCATTTCTATAATACTGAATGGATGGGGTAAACTCAATCCTCTTTGGTTTATGCTAGATGATAGTAGGTATGAAGGGGGGTTAAAGGCAGAGGACTATGCAAATTGGCTAGATGGCAGACAGGAAACCTTTATAACCCTTTGGCTCTGGCATAATAGGAATAGAATTTATAACCTAGCGAGCCTTTTTAAGGGTAAAGATGGCATGGAGTATGCCGTTCAAATCAAAAAGAACACGCTTATATTTCGAGATCATCCGCTTGAACTTACAGATGACGTTGGGTTTATGAAATATGATAACTTTGCTGGCTTAAAATGGATAAATTCCAAGGGCGAGGAAGGATGGCAAGTATGGAGCGGCGACCTTATATCGAATGACTATTCTATATTCGGAACAATGGAGCTGTATCATAGGATTGAAACAACTCTTTATTATAAATATTCGACGTGCCGGAAGATAGGAACGCTTTTTTATAAAGAGCTATGGATGACAATTAAGTACGATGCAAATCAAGGGATAGGAGCTATACATTTTAAAATACAATGGGAAAAAGACTGATACCTCAACCTGAAACAACACAGTTTATTATTACATTAATTGTTGGAATAATAATTATTGAAATATTTTTATCGAGTTGTGCCGTATCCAAGAAGGAAAAGACTTCAACCTCCAGTACCACCGAAACAACAGAGGTTAGTAAGGATAAGTCCAGTGATGTAAAGGTAAATAAAGCCATTGAGGATAGCGCAACCTTTAAAGTAGCCCAAAGCAATACAGGAGATAAGGAATATGATGAGGCAGTCAATAGAGGTGTGTCAAACGTACTACGGTCTATTAACTTCCAAAAATCTTCCGGCGATAATAGTTATAGAGTTTATTACGATGAAAAACTTAAAGCTCTTCAAGCAGAAATTCAGGTCGCTAAAACGCAGGATAGTGCTACTGTATCGAGTTCGGAAACGAATACGGAGAAATCAGTCGAACAAGAAATAAGTGAATACATAAAGAAGATAGTTATTCCGTGGTGGATGTATCTCATAGCAGCATTCCTCCTACGAAAACCAATCCTAGCCGTAGCAGGTTTTATTTACCCGCCCATAAAAGCCCTAACTTCATTAAAATCCCTGATGACACCGCCAGGAAACAAATAACGCCATGATATCCTTGCAACAACCTAACTCGCTGAAAATCAACTTTGTTACAATTCTGTTACAACTTTGTTACAGTTTTTGACCTAACTACTTGACAGTCAGCAATGAAACAATTTTAGCAGTTTTTTTAAGTTTCCCACTTACTCAAATATACCCGTTTTAACACACTTTTAAAAAGATGTAGTTTTTTAGCAATTCTATACCCTATATTATAATAATTTAGAAATTTATATAGTAATAGACTAGACTTCAATGCTTTATAGCTGTTACAATTCTGTTACAATTCTGTTACAATTCTGTTACAATTTTTTGTTGTAACATTTTTTATGTGGGAAACTTCCCCAAATATGCCCGTAAACAACACAACTTCAGTTTTTTATCTCGCAATGTAAGAAAAATAGTTATTTAACATTTAAAAAAAACCAAGTACATTCCCACAAATTTGACATCGACCTTCGCTAAAGAGCGGGCAAGTTTTTTATAGATATCCCCGGCGAAAACTGCCAAAGCTAGAAATTTTTAGGATCTGATTATTTCTGTACATACGATAAAAAACGGAAACTTCCTGTGTGTGCGGGTGGAGCGGCAAAGACCAGGGGGTGTGTTTTTTTATTATTGTTTGTAATAAGCGCAAAAGTAAAGGAATAACGCAAAAATGTAGGAAATAATTAACAAAGTTATAAATTTACATGTAAAACAGTATAATTAACGTTATATTTGAATAGTTAAGTATTGGAATTGGAAGCGCATTAGTTAAGGAAAAATATTCGTTAACAGACATTAAAAGTCCGCGCATAAAAGCACTAATAAGTGCGCAATATATAAAACAACTTAACATTAATGTTTAACGTGCAATTAAGCACGTTTTTAAAACCATATAAAATGGCAAAAGTAAACAAAGGTACAAATGTACCAACGGAAATTGTAACACTTGAAGTTGCAACACAAGACGCTTTAGACGCAATTAGTAATGGTATTGCTACCTTTACTGAATTGGAAATGACTGACGTTATTTTAATGAATGAAAGTGAACAAACAAAGTATTTTGCGGAACTACAAACGTATTTAGACGTTTTAGACGCGGAAAACAAAAAGTATGGTCGCGGAAATTACACTAGACACCTTAATAAATTCGACTTTATTTTAGTCGCAATTGTTAACGCTGGAAATGTAGGTCTAACAACTTCAAAAATGGTTAAATTAGGTCGCAATTTTATTGACACGAAAGGTAATGTAAGCGCAATTAGTAAACGGTCTATAATTAAAGACTGGAATACTAAAAACAACGTGCAAAACCAACGCGGAAATGTAATTATGAATGCGCCAACAACTGTAAAAGGTATGGAAGAAAGTAAGCGCGAAATTGTAAACTGTAAATTCGTAGCTATAAGTAAAACAGCGCACCCGAATAGCGAAATTGCAAAAGGTAACACGCGGGAAACAAACGAAAACAGTATATTCCTAACACAAGGTATTGAAAATGTAAAGGAATATTTATTGAAACGTGGCGCTACTGCAGAAAGTTTTGAAGCATAAAAGTAAATTAGACCGTTTATTAATTTAGACGGTCTTTTTAAAGTAAATGTTTAACCCTTAAAAATAGGAAATAATGGAAATTTTATTAAATTTAGTACTATGTTATTTGATTTTAAAAGCAGCTAAAAGTACAATATTGTATGGAATAGCGGTTTATGAAAGTAGGAAATAAATTACAGCCCGTGAGAAATTGCGGGCTTTTTTTTGTGCCAATTTTTTTTTAGGGATATCTAGAATTTTTTATGATATTTTTTATAGCCAGCTGGGTCTCGCTAAAAAACGTGCTAAAAAACGGGTAAAAAAGTGTGCTAAAAAACGGATATCAGGTAAAAAACGGATAAAAAATTGAAGTTGGCTGGTTTTACCTTGCACAGAATTGTGGGATAAAAAAATGCTCCCCTAAAAAAGTGAAATCTGTTCTATATTCTGTTTACTCATCACGCCAATAGCATTTCTTAAAATATGCAATCCTAAATTTAGTATTTTCATCTTCTTATTATAAACCATAGTGGCGGTTTAAATCGGTTAGAAATTTCTATTATTTGCTCTTCAGCCATGCCGACAATGTTAAAAAACTTATTTTTTAAATCACATTCCCGGTTGACGGCTACTAATTCTGTTGGTTCATCCATTGTTTATTTGTTTAGTAGTTTGTTTTTAAACCATTTAATTGCATTTTTAAATACTATTCGATTCAATTTATCTCTCCACCTTAATCTACAAACAGCCTCAATATCATCATCACTTATAGCATTAACCTCGCTTTGGTGGTAGGCTTCCATTATATCTGCTAACTCCATTCCATTAATTGGAAACGAGAATTTTGATTTGTCAATATATTCTTTTGCTTTCATTTCTTTAAGGTTTATCAAATATTGTTAATTCGTCATCATCTTTATCCAGGTCTTTACCAAAATACTGGTTAGGAAAAATAAATGGTCTGCCCGTTATATTTTCTCCATAAGCTACGTTAGCCTCTAATGGCTGGAACCTCATAACTTTTTCTGACCTTTCTAATTTCAATCCTATTTTAAGCACCCTATCAAGGTATGCAATACCATAATTATTATTGTAGTTAAAAAACTTTTCCTTTATAGTCCTCCCTGTAAAATAGAATGTTTCAACGTCTGTATTAGCTAAACAATGATCTTCCAAATACATCAACACTTCTTTATGTGCAGCCTCCCTGGATTCTAATTTAACATCTTCTAATGCTGACGTTATAATGTCTTTGTCATCCAGCACCATTCTTGAAATCGAAATATCAATACTACCATCTTCTTTTAAATATTTCATATGTTGTCCTTCGATCTTATAAAGGTTCTCTAAAAAATACAAAAAAGCGGGTATCTCATCCCTCAATTTGTCAAGTATCTGGTGGTT
>CAXMOQ010000114.1:0-7274 GCA_964195015.1 uncultured Flavobacteriaceae bacterium
ATTCAAAATACTGGACAAAAAATAGTGCCTCTGAAATTGTCCCTTTTGAAATAATCATATCTTCTTATTAATCAATGATTTAGCTTGTAATGAATTAAATCAAAAAAAAGAAATTTTATATTAAAGTATTGTTTATCAATATTTTACATGGGTATTGAACGCTGTCGAGATGTCCTTTTTCAATTTAATCTCGTATAATATCTTTGATTTATCAAACTTATAAATTATACACAATATATTAGCACTAATGTTAAACCTAAATAATAACATATTACCAAAATTCAATGGAAAATATATCTATAAATCCATTAAACTAATTGTTTTTTGGGCAATTCTTCCCACGATACTATTTTTAATTTATGTCTTTTTATTTCACTATGAGAAGCTAATCAAACTTATCGAAAAAATATAAAGTATAATTTGTTTTCTGGATAAGGAGGTTTTCTTAATGTACTCTATAATATATTTCTATTCTTTGCTTTAATATTGGCAAAACCTCATCATCGAACCAAGGGTTTTTTGTTAACCAAAATCTATTTCGAGGTGAAGGATGTGGTAAGGGTAAATACTTTGGCAAATAGTCTTGGTAAGCTCTAACCGTTTCGGTCAACGTTTTTTTAGCTTTCTTTTGTAAATAATATTTCTGGGCATACATACCAATTAAAATAACCAACTCTACATTTTGCATTTTATCTAATAATGAATCATGCCATTGTGGTGCGCATTCTGGTCGTGGTGGTAAATCGCCTGTTTTACCTTTTCCTGGGTAACAAAATCCCATAGGTACTAACGCAATTTTGGTTTCGTCGTAAAACATTTCGTCTGAAACACCTAACCATTTTCGTAATTGTCTTCCGCTGGGATCATCCCAAGGAATCCCTGTTTTATGAACACTAGTTCCCGGTGCTTGGCCAATGATTACAATTTTAGCATCAGGATGCGCAGTTACTATAGGTCTTGGTCCAAGTGGTAAATGCTCCTTACAAATTGTGCATTGGCTGATGTTGTGAAGTAATGTTTTCATTAATTAGATGTTTCGACTGCGTTCAATATGACATCATCTTTTGCCTCCAACAACAATCACAATTTCTCCTTTTGGTGGTTTATTAGTGTAATATTCTAAAACCTCTTTTGCAATGCCTCTAATGGTTTCTTCATAAAGTTTTGTGAGTTCTCTTGACACAGAAACTTGCCTGTCCTCACCAAAATACTCACAAAAATGGGTCAGCGTTTTTATAAGCTTGTGAGGTGATTCGTAAAAGATGATAGTTCTTGGCTCTTCGGCTAATAGTTTTAAGCGTGTTTGCCGTCCTTTTTTAACAGGTAAAAACCCTTCAAAAACAAACTTATCGTTTGGCAAACCACTATTAACCAAAGCAGGCACGAACGCTGTTGCGCCGGGAAGACAATCGACTTCTATATTGTTTTCTATACAAGCTCTTGCGAGTAAAAATCCGGGGTCGGAAATGGCAGGCGTTCCTGCATCGCTAATTAACGCAATGGTGGTTCCGCCTTTTAGTTTATGTATTAATCCATCAACCGTTTTATGCTCATTATGCATGTGGTGCGATTGCGACGGTGTCGTGATTTCGAAATGTTTTAAAAGTTTTCCTGAAGTTCTGGTATCTTCAGCAAGAATTAAATCGACGTCTTTTAAAACCTCTATCGCTCTAAAAGTCATGTCTTTTAAATTCCCTATTGGTGTTGGTACAATGTAAAGTTTGCTCATATCATTTCCCATGAAAACGGGAATCTATTTAATCAAACTTGGCTTCAATAATTTCCATGAACCGTTCTTCAAATTCTTCTTTACCAACCCAGCCCTTATAATCTGGTTTTATAATCTCTTGGATTAACTTACTTGCTTCATTAAACGAACTCAATGTATTTATTTGGGAAAGTACCCGTTCGTAATCTTCACTTTTATCGTCGAAAAGATGTTTTATAAAGGCGAGTTTATCATTTAAACCAATGGTCAACCCTTTGCCTTTGAGCTTATCATTGAGCGATTTTTTTGAGTCCTCCTTAACGTTAGAAATTGGTTCAAAAACCGGAATGTCCTCAAAGCCTGCTGTGATGTCGTTAAGATTATTTTTGTGATGTTTTGTTTTTGGAGTTGCAGCTTCAAAAATAGCATCAACTTCTTGCGTTTCTTCAGGCATTTGTGCAACCATATCCTTTATTTTCTCTATAGCTGGTTCCATAATATGATCATCTTCTATCTCATCAAGATTGACATAGATTCTATCTTCCACCTCAATATTGTCACTTACTTTATTATTGAATGCTTCATCCAACATCCCAAAGAAAGAGGAATCGTTCCCAATGGTTGGTATATTTCCTTCAAAATTCTCATGCGCAAATTTTAATACGGATAGTTTTTCATAAAGCAACTCAACTTCGGCGTGCATTTTAATAACATCTTCCTTGCCTTTTAATTTTAGTATCCTGTGCGCTATGCTAATCAGTTCAGATTCTAGCTTCTTCTTCATAACTTTTAAAATTTAATCTAAATTTGGCTTTTGATTTTTATTAAATTTACGTCACCTTTATGCAAACGAAAATTTGATTTGTTTTAGTGTTAAAATTACAAAATGTTTCTTGAAAATACAGTAAATCATAAAGAACAATTTGGTTGGATCGAAGTTATTTGTGGCTCTATGTTTTCCGGTAAGACCGAAGAATTGATTCGCAGGCTCAAGCGCGCGCAATTTGCTAGGCAAAAGGTTGAAATCTTTAAACCTACCATTGACGTACGTTATGATGAGGATAAAGTCGTGTCTCACGATGCGAATGAAATTCGCTCCACACCTGTTCCTGCTGCTGCAAATATTCCTATTTTAGCAGATGGCTGTGATGTTGTAGGTATTGATGAGGCTCAATTTTTTGATGATGAAATTGTACGAGTTTGTAACGATCTTGCCAACAAAGGGGTTCGCGTTATTATTGCTGGTTTGGACATGGATTTTAAAGGAAATCCATTTGGACCAATGCCTTCTTTAATGGCTACTGCCGAGTATGTTACAAAAGTTCATGCCGTTTGTACACGTACTGGGAATTTAGCACAATACAGTTACCGAAAAGCAAAAAGTGATGATCTGGTACTTTTAGGGGAAGTTGATGAATACGAACCCTTAAGCAGAGCGGCTTTTTATAAAGCCATGTTGCGTGATAAAGTACGTAATATGAAGGTTAATGATGCCGAAGAAGTGCTTGCTAAATCTAAAAACACCAATGCCTAAAGCACAAGAGACTGTCCTTGAAATAGATTTAAAAGCTCTTAAACATAATTATGAGTATGTTAAATCAAAGCTTAAAGCCAATACAAAATTACTAGCAGTAGTAAAGGCTTTTGCCTACGGAAGTGATACCAATACCATTGCAAAATATCTTGAAAAACTCAACATCGCTTATCTCGCTGTAGCTTACGCAAGCGAGGGTGTCGCTTTACGTGATGCAGGAATAACAAAACCAATTTTAGTGTTGCATCCACAACCGGTAAATTTTAAAACATTAATAGAGCGTTGTCTTGAACCAAGTTTATACAGTGCCAATGTTTTAAATGAATTTATTAAAATTGCTACAGAGGAAAACCAGGCCCATTACCCTATTCACATTAAATTTAATACAGGATTAAACCGGCTTGGTTTCTGGGAAAATGATGTAGATTACATCGCTTCAAAACTAAAAGGAACTAACACTTTAAAAGTGAAATCAATTTTTTCTCATTTAGCAGCAAGTGAAGATTTAGATGAAAAAGAATTTACTTTAGAACAGATTGAATCGTTTAAATCAATTTCTGAAAAATTTACAGAAAGTATTGGTTATAAACCCATGTTTCATATATGCAACACGTCTGGAATACTAAATTATCCCGAAGCACATTTTGATATGGTACGAAGCGGTATTGGGTTATATGGCTTTGGAAATTCTGAAAAAGAAAATAAAAACTTTAAACCTATTGCAACACTCAAATCTGTGATTTCTCAAATTCACAAGATTGAAAAAGGTGAGACTGTTGGCTATAACAGAGCTTTTAAAAGTGACGCCTTTCAAAAAACTGCGACCATCCCAATTGGTCATGCTGATGGTATTGGGCGTCAATACGGAAACGAAAATGGGTATGTAACCATAAATGGGCAGCAAGCACCAATCATCGGAAATGTTTGTATGGATATGATTATGGTAAATATTACAGATATAGATTGTAAAGAAGGCGATGAGGTTATTATTTTTGGCAGCCAACAAACGGCACGTGCATTTGCAAAAACGGTTAATACCATATCTTACGAAATAATAACAGCCATTTCACAGCGCATTAAACGCATAGTCCTAAAATGATTTTTTAAAATTTAAGTTTTTTAAGTATCTTGGTTACTCACTAACTATAAAAAATAAATTATGTTTAAAGAATTTAAAGAATTTGCTATGAAAGGCAGCTTGGTAGATATTGCTGTTGCTTTCGTTATGGGTGCAGCTTTTAATAAAGTTGTTGCGTCTTTTACCGGTGGAATCGTATCGCCTTTAATCGGATTAATCTTCAATTCAGATCTTAAGGATCTAAAATATGTACTTACCGAAGGCGTTGCAGATGAAAGTGGCAAAGTTGTAGGTGAAGTCGCTGTCCTTTATGGTAGTTTTATTACTAATATCATCGACTTTATCATTGTGGCATTTGTCATGTTTATGGTTATAAAAGGGATTAACAACATGAAGAAAAAAGAAGAAGCCGAAGCGCCTTCTGCAGGACCATCGGATAATGATTTGCTTTCAGAAATAAGAGATTTGTTAAAGAAATAAACAGACGATTTAAATTGAATTCATAAACACTTCAATTTAGGTATTCTCAAAAAAACTTCTTTTTTATTGTAAAAGAGGATTTTTATTGTGGAATTTTTAACAAAAAAATCGCTAAAAAACTGACGTTTAATTAGGTAAATGCTATAATTTTGCAGTCTAAATTTTTGACAATGAAAGTAGCTGTAGTTGGTGCCACCGGAATGGTTGGCGAGGTAATGCTTAAAGTTCTTGGAGAGCGTAATTTCCCTGTAACAGAATTAATTCTTGTTGCTTCGGAAAAATCTGTTGGAAAAACAATCTCATTTAAAGGCAAAGACTATACGATAGTTGGGCTGGCTACTGCGGTTTCCATGCGTCCCGATATTGCATTGTTTTCGGCAGGTGGAGATACGTCTTTGGAATGGGCTCCGAAATTTGCTGAAGTTGGCACAACCGTGATCGATAATTCTTCGGCTTGGAGAATGGATCCAAATAAAAAATTAGTGGTTCCAGAAATTAATGCATCGGCTTTAGCAAAGGACGATAAAATTATTGCCAATCCAAACTGCTCCACCATACAAATGGTCATGGCGTTAGCGCCGCTTCATAAAGCATACAAAATAAAACGTATTGTTGTTTCTACCTATCAGTCTATATCCGGAACTGGTGTAAAAGCTATAAAACAACTGGAAAACGAACTCGCCGGAATTAAAGGTGAAATGGCATATCCATACCCTATTCATCAAAATGCGTTGCCTCATTGCGATGTTTTTGAAGACAACGGATACACTAAAGAGGAAATGAAATTGGTTCGCGAGACTCAAAAAATTCTCAATGATAAAACTATTGCGGTCACTGCAACAGCTGTTCGTATTCCTACATCTGGCGGACATAGCGAAGCTGTCAACGTTGAATTTCATAATGATTTTGATATTACAGAAGTACGTGAACTTTTAAACAACACTTCTGGCGTTACTGTACAAGATAATATTGATGTAAACACCTACCCGATGCCAATTTATGCCCATGGAAAAGATGATGTTTTTGTAGGTAGAATTCGCCGCGACGGTTCACAACCAAACACCTTAAACCTTTGGATTGTTTGCGATAATCTGCGTAAAGGCGCAGCGACCAATACCATTCAAATTGCCGAGGCGCTGATAGAACAAAATTTGGTGTAGCTTTTTTGCAACCATTTTAAAAAATATTTAAAAATTCGTTCTCAATAAGAGCGAATTTTTTTATGCTATTTTTGTCGACATAGATTACAAAATTAATGCTTCAATTAAAAGATATAGCGTTTACGTATAATACAACTCCTGTTTTAAAAAACATAAGTTTTGATGTTAAGGCTGGAGAGCATGTTTCTATAATTGGTGCAAGCGGCTCCGGGAAAACCACGCTCTTGAAGCTTATTTATGGGGAATATGATTTAATTGAAGGGCAAATTTTCTGGAATGATGCTGAAGTTTTAGGCCCAAAACACAATCTTGTCATTGGAACCGAATACATGAAGTATGTAGCACAAGAGTTCGATTTGATGCCATATATAACGGTTGAAGAAAACATTGGAAAATTTTTGCCCAACTTTTATCCTGAAGAAAAGCAACAGCGCACCGATGAGCTTTTAGATCTGGTAGAATTAAAAGCCTTCACTAAAACAAAAGTGAAAGATTTAAGCGGCGGGCAAAAACAACGTGTAGCATTAGCGAGAGCCATTGCCAAACAACCTGAAATTATATTATTAGACGAGCCTTTTAGCCATATTGATAATTTTAAAAAACAATCCTTACGTCGAAACTTATTTGCGCATTTAAAAAACAAAAACATTGCTTGTATTGTCGCCACACATGATAAAGACGATGTTTTGGCTTATGCAGACCAAATTATTGTTTTGTACGAAACTAAAATAATTGCAAACGATTCTCCCAAACACCTATACAATCATCCAAAAAAGAATATAATAGCTTCTTTTTTCGGTGAATTTAATACCTTTTCCATATCTGAAATCGCAAGTTCTAATAGCAACAACCAAATTATTGTTTATGCCCATGAACTTAAAGTAGTTGCAAAATCCAAGCTAAAGGTTATTGTTAAGCAATCTTATTTTAAAGGAAATCATTATTTAATTGAAACCCATTTTAAAACACAATCTGTTTTCTTTGAACACCCAACACATATCGGCTCTGGTTCAGAGATATGTTTATCTGTTTCTGATGCTATAATAGCAGAAAGAACATTATAAAACTTCAACAACTTTAAAGCTCAAGTCCCTAAAGATTATTTTATCTCCAACGGTTTTAGACATTAACAACTGTCCGATGGGTGTGCTTGGTGAAATAGCAAAAAATGATCGGCCTGCTACATTCAAATTTCCAGCACTAATTGCTAGATAATAATTTGCTTGAGTAGTATATACAACACTTACTAAACAAATGGTTTTGGATGATTTATTGATGTCAATTTTAACTAATGCTTCTTTTGTTTTTTGAATT
>CAXMOQ010000114.1:7284-7616 GCA_964195015.1 uncultured Flavobacteriaceae bacterium
TTTTCCTGCTTTTTCGCGTTCTAACTGTAACATGGCCCTTCCTGTTTCGTGCTTATCTCCAGCAGAACTTTTAGATTCAGACTCTAATGATTCTTGAATATTTGCTATGGTATTCTGGACGACTTTCAGTCTTGTATTAATGAATGTTTCACAAGCCTTATATAATTCCTCCTTTATGGTCATTGTGCTAGAAAATCAATTATATTAACCTCGAACTTTTAATGTAATAAATATTTCTTTCTTCTAAATATTTCAAAATGTAGTCAAAGCAGGATTGATGTTTTCCAACTAACTCTGGAGGGAAAACGCCTTTGTCGTTAAACAACCCGTCT
>CAXMOQ010000115.1:0-7058 GCA_964195015.1 uncultured Flavobacteriaceae bacterium
GATCTGGTTGTCTGCCGGGCCGGAGCGACCTCCGTGGCCGAACTGGCGGTGGTCGGCTGTCCCGCCATCCTGGTCCCGTTGCCCTCCGCACCCGGTGATCACCAGACGGCCAACGCCCGAGCGCTGGCTGACGCCGGCGGAGCCACGATCGTGGCGGATGCCGATCTCGATGCCGCCCGACTGTTGTCGGAGGTCGACGGGCTCCTGTCGGATCCGAGGTCGTTGGCGGCCATGGGCAAGGCAGCATCTGAAATTGTGGAGTCGGAGAGAATCGAACTCTCGTCCAAACAAGTAACCAAAGAGCTTTCTACACGTTTAGTTTTTTCATGGTTTTCGATAATAGGCTGATTAAAAACACTCTACCTATTACTTATCTTTTTTAGTTTCGAAAGTGTATCAAAGCGCTACACAATCTATATTAACTTTTACGATGCCTCTAATAAGAACGCCGTTAATCAAGGCTTTCAGGAGACATAAAGCTTTCCTACCTAGTAGGAATGAAGCTAATCTTACTATAATTCAGATTATGCAGCTAAAGCGTAGTTATTCTCGCCGTTTAAAATTTGATCTAGCCTTTTACGTGTTTCAATGTCATTACACGACGTGCTTACCATTCAATTAATCTCGCTGTCAAAACCAGTCGACCCCTAAATGAAATAGTAAAATTTTATTTTACCTAATTGAATTACCCTGAACTTGTTTCAAGAACTCAACCAAATTCTCCGCTTAACTTTTTTAGTGCTTGCACACTTAAACTTTAGCAAAGATGTGCAAAGTTATTAAAAAGTTTGTATAAGCATACAAATCCTCTTATTTTCGCTCAAAAAATATACCATTTTTTAGTTTTCGGTATTCAGTTGGCAGTTTTCAGTTACACTTTTTAAGTAAATTCGTGAAAAGGCCTCTCGGCAGACAAGTTCGTGGCAACGAATAACCAATAACTAAATAACTCAATAACCAAAAGCATGAAATTCGCCATCATAAAAGAACGCAAAAATCCACCAGACAGACGCGTGGTATTTTCACCGTCAAAACTGGTTGAAGCACAACAACAATTTCCAGAAGCCGAATTTAAAGTAGAAGCTTCAGACATTCGTGTGTTTCCTGATGAAGCATACAAAGCTGCAGGACTCGAAGTAACAAACGATATAGGCGATTGTGATGTCATGATTGGTGTTAAAGAAGTGCCTATAGATGCTTTGGTTCCCAATAAAAAATACTTTTTCTTTTCTCATACCATAAAGAAACAACCTTATAACAGAAAGCTGCTACTAGCGATATTAGAGAAAAATATAGAATTGTACGACCATGAAACTATAGTAAATGCAAAAGGCTTTCGCTTAATTGGCTTTGGACGTTATGCTGGTATTGTTGGTGCTTACAATGGATTTAGAGCTTGGGGATTAAAGTATGATACATGGAATTTACCAAAAGCAGAACCTTTACCAGACCAAGCTGCTTTAATCAATGAACTTAATAATATTACTTTACCTAATATAAAAATCTTGCTTTCAGGGAGTGGAAATGTTGCCAATGGTGCTCAAGAAATGCTGGACGCCATGCATATTAAAAAAGTTTCTGTTAATGAGTATTTAAGCCAAACTTTTAATGAAGTCGTATATTGCAAAATTGATGTGCTCGATTATAATAAACGCATAGATGGTACAGTAATCGATATGTTTGATTTTTTTGATAATCCACTGGACTATGTGTCGGATTTCAAACGTTTTTCAAAAGTAACCGATTACTATATTGCTGGGCATTTTTATGGCGATGGCGCACCATACTTTTTTACAAGAGACGATGCCAAATCTGATGACTTTAACATTAAAGTTGTAGCCGATATTAGTTGTGATGTCGATGGGCCAGTGGCATCAACACTGCGTGCTTCAACTATTGCTAATCCTATTTACGGGTATGGCACAGAAACGGAAAGTGAAGTTGATTATAAGGATGAAAATGCAATCGTGGTAATGGCTGTCGATAATTTACCTTGCGAGCTCCCAAAAGATGCTAGTGAAGGTTTTGGTGAGCAGTTTCTTGTACATGTTTTACCTGCATTTTTTAATGGCGATAAAGATGGGGTTTTGTCTAGGGCTAAAATGACTGAAAATGGGAAACTCACAGAACACTTTGCTTATTTGCAGGATTATGTTGATGGGAAAGAATAATCGTCAATAATTAGATCTTGAACCCAGCCGAAAACTACATATTAAGTCAACGAGAACCCTATCAATCCATTATGCTTTATGTGCGTAGTGTGATTTTAAAAACCTTGCCAGAAGTAAATGAGAAGTATAATTATAGCATTCCATTTTATCATCATAACAAGAAACCGTTTCTTTATTTGAATATTTTAAAAGGTACTGATTTTGTTGATGTGGCTTTTGTTCAAGGTATGTTGCTACAAGATAAGTTTCCACAATTAAAAGATTTTAATAATCGCAAGCAAGTACGGTCTATTCAAGTAAAAGATTTAGAAGATTTTGATGAATTAATGTTTGTCGATCTTTTAAAAGAGGCATCAGACTTGTTAAGTAGAAGCCGTAAAGCATGGAATATTTAACGTGTATGAGGTTTTATATTCTAAAAATTCCGCCAAAAGAAATAACACGTTGCAAATAAAAGAAATGTTGAGAAGCATTTTCTGCACTATTACTCGTCGTTCTAATGTCTGGTAAATTAATATAGCCGCCTCTTAAATCGGTTTGAATAAAAAAGTGTTTAAAAAACGTGAACTGGAGTCCTACATTTAAAGATATTCCATAACCCGCGAGATGAAATTCGTCATAGATGTCTTTATTTAAAAGTGTAGTATTGGTTTTAGGATATAAAATTCCTGCGCCTAAACCTTCGGTAATGTTGAGTTGGAATTTATCGGTATTTTGAATGTTGAAAATTGAAGAAATATCATCATACCTATCAAATTCGACGAACATATAATTTAATCCGTTAGTATGTTCAAACAACAAAAAATCTTCCGACACAAAAAATTCTTCATTATTATATGTTCCATTATATTGTGAGCCTAATTCTTCAGTTGGCAAGTTAATATATCCGTTAAGAATTCTATTTTCATTTCTATCTATGACATATTTCATGTGGTCAAGTCCAAAAGATACTGCGTATTTATCTGAAATGAAATAGCCAATTTTAAAATTTGTCTACGGAATAGTTACTCGGCTAGGATTAATATAATCAATATGCCAACCTTTGGGCACATCATGAGCAGTTACATCTTTTATTGTAAAATCATAGTCTTCTCCTTTAAAAGTGATGTCAGATTTAGAGAATGATTCCCTATTGCCACCCCAACTTAAAAAGAATTTCCCTTTGTTGGATGCAGTATATTTTTTTTTCTTCTTCTTGAGAAAATATTTGGATTGAAAACAATAATATTGATATCCCTAAAAAGGACTTAATTGAAATATAATTCATTTAGATTAAGAGAATTAAAGGGAGTTTATGGTTTTTCTAATAACCACCAAGTTAGAAAGTAACTTTTCTAAATGGTCAAGATGTAACATGTTCGCGCCATCACTTTTTGCGTTCGCAGGATCAAAGTGCGTTTCGATAAATAAGCCATCAACATTATTAACTATTCCAGCTCTGGCGATCGTTTCAATCATATCAGGGCGACCACCAGTAACACCACTGGTTTGATTGGGTTGCTGTAAGGAGTGCGTTACATCTAAAACCGTAGGAGCGTATTGTCTCATGGTTGGAATGCCACGAAAATCTACAATCATATCCTGATAACCAAACATGGTGCCTCTATCGGTTATCCAAGCCATATTGTTTCCAGCGTCTTTTACTTTTTGTACAGCATGTTTCATCGCTTCAGGACTCATAAACTGTCCTTTTTTCAAGTTTACCACTTTGCCGGTTTCGGCAGCTGCAACTACCAAATCGGTTTGACGTACTAAAAAGGCTGGAATTTGTAATACGTCAACATATTGTGCAGCTAGATTAGCGTCAGAGATTTCATGAATATCTGTAACTGTTGGAATATCAAATGTTTCGGAAACTTTCTGAAGAATCTTTAATGCTTTTTCATCTCCTATCCCGGTAAAACTATCAATACGACTTCTGTTAGCTTTCTTAAAACTGCCTTTAAACACATATGGGATTTCAAGGGCATCCGTAATCTTAACTACCTTTTCGGCAATACGAAACGCCATGTCTTCACTTTCAATGGCACATGGCCCTGCAAGTAGAAAAAAGTTGTTAGAATCGGTATGTTTTAATTTCGGAATAGAATTAAGATTCATCGTTTTACATTTAGTGGCGCAAAGTTACATAATTTAAAAGCTTCTTTTTAAACTATTTCTGATTATCCAAACGGCCATAACAAAATTAGCAACCACAAATAGGCCACCATAAATCATGAATTTCTGAAAAGTGTAAAAAGATGTAATATGAAGTGCATCAAATATATAAGCCAAAATTAAATATGACGACAAACAAACAAACGTAATGCCAAGCGCAAAATTTAATTTCTTATTTGGTTTCACGAGTTGCCACAAAAAAGGAATGCCAAATAACAAAATAGGATATGCGATAATTCCCTCGCTGCGGTTAACATCTGTAAACCAATATGCTACAACGGCAATGAAATATAAATATGGAATGTATTTAGAATATTGATTGATATACTTCATAAATTTATGATTTCTTTTTAGAACGCAGTTTAAAAACCGTAAGTACCCGGTTCTTAAATTATAACATTTAATTAACTAAAAACTAAACATATAGATGGTGAATATTTTTTTTGAAGACACAAGGCTTCACCTCAATGAAATCAAGGATAAATCAAAGTTATGGTCTCTTTACGAAACTAATAATTTATACGGATAAACAATTGTTTGATAAGATTCCTGTTTCCATAGGAATTTAGTGTACCTTTGCGCGCTCAAAATAAGGTGTCATGAATACGATTAAGAATATTGCAATTATTGCTCACGTTGACCACGGAAAGACCACTTTGGTAGATAAGATTATGCACCACTGTCAGCTATTTCGCGACAATCAAAATACAGGAGAATTAATCCTGGACAATAATGATTTAGAGCGTGAACGCGGTATTACCATTACTTCTAAAAATGTTTCTGTAGTTTACAAGGACACTAAAATTAATATTATTGATACTCCTGGTCACGCCGATTTTGGTGGTGAAGTGGAGCGTGTACTTAACATGGCTGATGGCGTTTTACTTTTAGTTGATGCCTTTGAAGGGCCAATGCCACAAACCAGATTTGTGCTTCAAAAAGCCATTGATCTAGGTTTAAAACCTTGTGTGGTTATTAATAAAGTAGATAAAGAGAATTGTACGCCTGAAGAAGTACATGAAGAAGTTTTTGATTTAATGTTCGAACTTGGCGCCGAAGAGTGGCAACTTGATTTCCCGACCGTGTATGGTTCGGCGAAGCATAACTGGATGAGTGATGACTGGCAAAACCAAACGGATAATATAGAACCATTACTTGATATGGTAATCGAGCACATTCCTTCGCCAAAAATTGAGGAAGGGACAACACAAATGCTAATTACGTCTTTAGATTATTCCTCCTTTACAGGGCGAATTGCTATCGGACGTTTACAACGAGGAACCTTAACTACCGGAATGAATATTTCTTTAGTAAAGCGTGATGGAAAAATTGTAAAGTCTAAAATAAAGGAACTTCATATTTTTGAAGGATTAGGACGTAAAAAAGTTGATGAAGTTCAGGCAGGCGATATATGTGCTCTCGTTGGATTGGAAGGTTTTGAGATTGGTGATACCATTGCCGATTTCGAAAACCCGCAAGGCTTAAAAACCATTGCGATTGACGAGCCAACCATGAGCATGTTATTTACAATTAACGATTCGCCGTTTTTTGGTAAAGACGGTAAGTATGTAACGTCTCGTCATATAAAAGATCGTTTAACAAAAGAGCTTGAAAAGAATTTGGCACTTCGCATGCAAGAAACTGATAGTGCTGATAAATTCATCGTATTTGGCCGTGGCGTTTTGCATTTATCTGTATTAATCGAAACCATGCGACGTGAAGGTTACGAGCTTCAAATAGGGCAACCACAGGTTATAATAAAAGAAATTGATGGCGTTAAATGCGAGCCAATTGAAGAAATGACCATTGATTTACCCGAAACTGTTTCAGGAAAAGCTATTGAAATGGTAACGATGCGTAAAGGCGAAATGTTGAGTATGGAAGCTAAAGGCGACCGTATGGTTTGCCAGTTTATGGTGCCTTCCAGAGGTATTATTGGATTGCGTAATCAATTGCTTACGGCTACTGCGGGAGAAGCTATCATGGCACATCGTTATAAAGAATACCAACCGTTAAAAGGTGGTATTCCAGAACGTCAAAACGGATCGTTGGTGTCTATGGAAAAAGGCCAAGCGATTCCTTACTCCATTGATAAACTGCAGGATAGAGGTAAGTTTTTTGTCGATCCGGGCGAAGATATTTACCAAGGCCAGGTTATTGGAGAGAACTCGCGTGGCGATGATATGACGGTAAACGTTACCAAAACTAAAAAAATGAGTAACGTACGTTCTTCGGGCGCTGATGATAAAGCCAAAATTGTACCTGCCATTAAGTTTTCTTTAGAGGAAGCTTTAGAATATATTCAGAAGGATGAATATGTTGAAGTTACTCCTAAACATTTGCGTTTGCGTAAGGTTTTATTAACCGAGGTTGAGCGTAAAAGGAACAAAGCCATTTAATTAGATGTATTATGAATCCCTGAATTAAATTTTCTATACAAACTTATTTGTACTATTACCTATAAAAATAGTATTTTCACGCTGAAAATCCATTATCAATTTCACATACCATTTTTTCAATAGAAAAATATAACCCTAGTTATAAATCTGTTTGGAACGAATTTGTTGCCAAAACAAAAAATGCTACATTTTTATTCCATAGAGATTTTATGGAATATCATCATGCAAAGTTTGATGATTATTCGCTTTTAGTATTTAAAAAAGATAAACTTGTAGCCGTTTTTCCAGCCAATAGAGTTGAAAATATGATTTATTCTCATCAAGGACTAAC
>CAXMOQ010000115.1:7068-7385 GCA_964195015.1 uncultured Flavobacteriaceae bacterium
GCTTAAGGGAGATTGCATTGTTAAAGCAACGTTTCCCTAAACAAGAAGCTTTAAAGGGTTTTGTACATTTGGAGCTGCCTTTAACGGAATATATTCATGATGCTGTTGTGAGTTTGCCAATAAGCCCTGTACTTAGTCATAACGATGTAAATCAAATAATCCAAATAGTAAATTCATATTAATTGAGAAAATTAATTAATTATATAAATAAAAATGTTTTAATTAAAGTTGCGTCTCTAAATTCTACTTCAGTTTTAATAAAAATTATCGCTGGAATTTTAACCTCTAAAGCCATTGCCATTTTTATAGGAGCCGAA
>CAXMOQ010000116.1:0-7217 GCA_964195015.1 uncultured Flavobacteriaceae bacterium
TGCCTTATGGCATTATTTATATCCTTATTTTGAAGGTAATAATCTCCTAATTGTAATCTTCCGGTCGAAAAATCGGCATTACTGAATAACATGGTCTCCAATTCGTTTCTAGAATTATTAAATGCTGTTTTATCTATTGTGCTCAACGTACTTTCATCTATTCCTACAAGCAACCGTGCCACACCAATACGTACTAATTTTATCGAATCATTTATATGTTTTAGAGCTATTGACGTTCGGTCTTGTAGGTTTAAATCTCTAAACTTTAGTAAAGCGTTATATCTCACTATGGCCGATGAATCATTTAAAGCCAAAAGCAGCGCGCTGTATAACCCTCTATCGCTGTGGTTTAAATTTTCAATAACAGTTGCTCTTGCAATTTTAGGATAATTAAGGTCGTTAATAAACGTATTTAATTTATGCCGCTCTGTTACGGTCAAATTATTTTGCGTACTCAATAACAACGCATCCGAAAAATGATCTGGTCGCTTTGAACCGTAGTTTTTTTGTATGGCATTAGCAGCCCATGCGTTGGTTTTATCTTTATGGCAGCCAATGCACGCATTTGGTGTGCCATACACAACACTTTGGTCTGGTCTTGGGGTCCTAAAACTATGATCGCGTCTAAAATCATTTCCCATATATATTTTTCCCGTCATGTGACAGTTTATACATTGACTTGCTTCAGTGTTTTCTGCATGGAAGTAATGATTTTTAGTATCGTAATCGGCTGGAATGTGGCATTGTGTGCAAAGCATATTGCCTTCGAATTTTAATTTTAAAGTATGTGCATTATGGCAATCGGTACACATAACGCCTTCGGTATACATTTTACTTTGCAAAAAGGAACCATATACATAATCTTCATCATCAATTTGCCCGTCACCATGGTAAAACGTGTTACTTATATTCTGAACCATATATTGATTCTCAAAATGCTCACCAGGAACTAAATTCTCGGTAAGTTTCGCACGCCGTGCATGACAGGAAGCGCATAAATTTAATTGCTCCTTCTGATTTACGCCGTTTAAGATAAATGTGTTTTTTCCATCGGGCGTTTTATTGGCCCAATCTACATGTTTTTCGGCTGGACCATGACAACTTTCGCAGCTTACATTAATAGAGGAGTAGGTGGTTTTAAAAGCATCTTCTTCAACTAAATAATTCTTCTTTAAATTCGTCGAATGACATTCGGCGCACATCGTGTTCCAGTTTTGCGCTCCTTTTGTCCAGTGCAGCCAATCATGTGGTGCTATCGTATCGCCTTTATATTGATGATACCATGTTTTTTTAATTACGTCCCAAGTGGCTCGTAACACTTGCTTTTTCCCTTTATCAAAATCTACAAGGTATTGTTGTAAAGGCGTTACGCCAAATGTGTAAGTTATTTTGTATTCATTTTCAGAGCCATCAATCTCTTTTATTTTAACATAGAAGCTCTTTTCTTTTTTATAGAAGGAATAGGATACGCCATCTATTTTGGTATTTACATTATTAAAATCGCCTAGAACCGTAGAGTCGTTTGCAACTTGCATCGCAAGATCATGATGTGAACCTTTCCATAAACTGTATTCATTTTTATGGCATGAGATACAATTGGCATCTCCTACATAACCATCTATATGTTTGTTTGAAGTTTGTGAGATTTCTTCGTAATGCTCTTGTTTAGTATTTGAATTACATGAAACGCATAAAAAGGATAAATTAAAAAGGATAGAAATATAAAACAGTGATGCTTTAAATGTATTATTCATGTAATAATTATCTGAAATAATTGAAAGTCAAATATAAAAAAAGTATAGAGAAGACTGTTTTATTTAGTGTTAATAGAAAAAGCATAGTTTTAGTTAACGTTAATTCATTTAATTCCAAAACCCAATGACGCGTTCAATCATCCAGAATATAGCAATAGATCCTATAAAATAAGCTGGAATTTTCTTGATAACTAATGGCCATTCTTTTTTAAATGACAATAACTTGATGAAAATTAATACAACCAATACAAAGGCAATTTGACCAATTTCTACACCAACATTAAAAAATGCCAATGCCCAAGGAATGTCTTGTTGAGGTAGTCCAATATTTGCCAATGCGCCTGCAAAACCAAAGCCGTGTAAGAGACCGAATGTAAAAGCCACCAACCAAGGCTTTTTACCTGTCAATGTTTCTTGTCCGTTTTGATTTTTTATAATTTCAACTGCAAGAAAAACAATACTTAAAGCTATAACAGCTTCCACTGGTGGTGTTGGAAAATTCACATAACCCAACGCTGCTAAACTTAAGGTTATACTATGGGCAATGGTAAATGCTGTAATGGTTTTAATAATTTTCCATTTACCTCTGGTAATGATAATTAAGGCTAATACAAATAGCAAATGGTCAATACCTAATAGAATGTGTTCTATTCCTAATTTAGAATAGGTTTTTATAACATCGCTTGTACTAGTTTCACCGGGAATGATGCTCGAATCTTTGTCTGGTTGTAACATGAGTGTTACTTTTTCGCCATTTAAATAGGTAATGGTTACCAAAGCATCAATCAGCGTTTTGTTTAAACCATCAATGGTAAGTATTTTTCCTTCCAAAGTTTTTTCGGAAGAGATTTTATAACTGTAAATTACGGATCCTGAAATTTGATTGGGACTTTTTAATTCCTCTACCGTAAAGAATGGCGGGAAAACAGGATGTATTTTTGGAACGGCATCACCCATACTTGGTACTTTCCAAAACACCTCATAAGTAGTTTCACTGGTTTGGATTATTTGTAAATACGCAGGACGAATTTCGTGTGCCCAGCTATTTACTGAGACGAATATAAATAGTATGGGAATTAGAATTCGTTGTAAAAATTGAAACCTCATAGATTACTTATTAAATTCAGTTTCTAAATATTCTACAAATGCTGGATTGAAATCTTTAGAGTTTATTTCGATATCTATTTCATACTTTTTCTTCAACTCACGATAAATACTTTCGTCCACTTCTTTTTGTTTGTCGTATTCATAGTCTCGAATAATATGATCTTTAATTGATTCAAATTCTGGTAATTTTGGAGCGGTCTTTTTCGTAATATACACCAAATGATAACCAAATCCTGATGGAATTGGTCCCACCCATTTATTAATTTCTCGTGTCTCTAAAGCAGTTGAAAATTTTGATCCTAATTGCAATCCCAATGCATTGGCATCTATATTTTCGAAAAAATAATTAAAAGGAAGCGAATCACCCCAAGATTTCATTTCTTCAAAAGTAGCATTTGGAAATTGCTGTAACGTTTCTTCGGCATCTTTATAATTGTCTTTACGTTTGTCTGGGCTAAACGTAATTTGATATAACGAATATGAAGTAGGTGTTAAATAGGTATCAGAATTTTGTTGATAATACGCTTTTAAGCCCTCAACAGTTGGTTCAATCATCGAGGCAATATCATTGGATAAGAATTGCATTTTTTGCGACAATCTTCTCTTGATAATTTCATCGTTATGATCTAAATTCATTTTCAATGCTTCTTGATAAAAAACTTCTTGTTTTATATTTTGAGCAATCAGATTTTGTAATTCTTGTTCGGTAGGTTGCCTTTTCCATTGCATTTCCCATTTTGAAATAAGCGTACTTACATCAAAATCGTTGATAATAATTGTATCTTTTGAATTGGTGTTATCATTAACTAATCCATAAAGAAGAAATAAGGCAATGCCTAAAATTACGAAGTGTAAAAAGGGTTCTTTAAGTATTTTTTTCATATATAAATATTATTTTCTTCCGAACAGATTAATGATATATCCTATTGTAAAGAAAGTAAAAGCAATTAAACTAATTGGAGGTAAACCTCCGTTCCAACTTGATGGCCTCATCCAACCATCAATCCCCATAAAAAAAATGTGGGCCATAGAAAATAACATAGCAATAAGTAAAAATCTACGGGAAGTAATAAAACGTATAAATTTATGATTTTCTTTTAAAGAAGTTTTAAAAGAAAGATTGAATGCCCAAAGAACCACAAAAGCTATAACACCACCTAACATGCTTAAGCCTGCATAAAGTGTTAAACTTCCATCAACTTCAAAGAACTTGCCAAAAATTGCCGGTTTAAATAGCATAAAACTCATTAGCGCATGAATTAATACAAATAGAAATCCTGTCATTCCTAATATTTCTCTTGAGTTTAGCCAACCTTCTGAAACTTTAGCGCCTAGATTTTTTAAAGGCCCAATTGAAAAATTAATAGTAAGTAATATAAATGCTGCCAAAGAAAACCCTTTGTTTAGAATAAAGAATGATAAATCTTTCCATGGGACATCACCTACAATATGGTAGCGTAAGATGGCATAACTAAAAGCAAGAATACTAGTAATCGCAATAATCTTTCCAGCATAATTTTTATATTGAGTTGTAGTTGATTCCATAGTTGATATTAAAATTCTACAAATTTAAAAAAAAGACTGTCTTTTCAGACAGCCTTATTCAAATTATATATTTGCAATATTATTTTGGTGAATACCATATTGGGCTTGACCAACCTCTTTCTTGAATGGTAGAAGGAATGTCTGTTCGCACAGGTACTCCTAAAACAACAGCATCATAGGTCGACCATCTTGGTGTTGGTATTTCAATAACCCTTACATAATAAAATGCGTTTTGTGAAGCATCAAATTTAGGGTCTGTCCAAGTTGTAAAGAATTGAACTGCACCAATGTCATTGCTATATTTTGCAGTTTTTAAATCGACTGTATTTCCAACGGGTGTTGATCCATCAGCGCGTCCATCTGATAATGCTACATCATAAATTTTTTCGTGTGTTTCGCCATCTGCATCAACCCAACCTTTAATAATTTGTGCTCTGTCTAGGTTTGCACCATCAACTTCTTTAATTGCATGAACGATAAAAGCAGGAGATTTCCCATTTGAATTTGTTAAGTCACTTCCCATAGGAACGCCATTTGCATAGGCAGAAGTTAGCCAATTATCATTTGAAATGACGTTGTCATTAAAATTAAAACTTCCAAAAAAGCGAACTTTCATTCTTACTCCAGACGTACCAAAAGTTTCTTTTCGTAGCATTGCATTGTAAATTGCTTCTCTAGTATTTTCTTCCGCCCAAATACCTGCCAAACCACCAGAACTAAATTCTCTTACTTGCAGTTTATTTTCTTCTGGAAAACCAGGAACTCCTTCTAATCGATGCTCACGGTTATTTTCCATACCAAATTTACCTGTGTAATTGTCCTCTTCAATAGATGCGGCAGAGTTGTGACTATCAGAGTCACCAATGATTCCATATTTAAAAGGATTTCCAATACCTTTGCTTTCAAGTCTAATACCATCTAATAATGCTTGACGCGCATAACTTCCTTTTCTATGTGTTGGTCTATCTGCTGTAGTTCCTAAAGTATAATCCCATATTTCAAAACCTGCAAATTCATCGTTAGGTGATAAATCTGGATGTGTTTCTGATGTACCTTTTATTTGAGAAATTTCATACAATGGCTCATTTCTCATTCGAGTTTCGGTGTAGGCTTTTGTAATAGGATTTCCATCAGAATCTGTCAAAGAAAACATCAATCCGTCACTTGCATTTCCGTTATGTGGAACAGCTAATAATGTTGCGCCATTGGCTCTGCTATCTTCCATCCATGTCCAAAGATCTTCAGGTCTTTCTGAATTCAAAGATGAATATGGTAATTCTGGAATATTTTCGATGTTTTGAAACAAAACAACTCTGTGTAAATTTTGGTTACTAGGATTTGAAGTCCATTCAAAAGCAGGAAATGTAGTAAATTTTCCAGGTTGATTATGCTTGTCAGCAGTTTCAATAATTTTCCCCCAAATAGATTTTATAATAACAGGGTCTGAAAACATAGGCTCTCGTGATAACTCACCACCATTACTAAAGTCATTTAAGAAATCACCAAATGCCTTAAAAGAAACAGCTGGATCTTCAGAAATTACAAGTTTGGCAAAATCTAATTTTCCTAATGGAGTGTTTGGGTCTTCCATCATTTTAAACATACCCATCCATTCTGCATGGTCTGAAACAGCATACCAATCAAGAGGCACTTTTATTTTTAATGGCGTACCGTCACCACCACCAGGAATAGCCTCTCCTTGTGCCCATCTATAAGCATCACTAGGTTCTGTTACACTTCCGTTTGTAAATCCGTCAAAAGACCAAGACGTGTGTATGTGTAAATTACCAAAATAGGCGTTTTTAGTTTCACTATATCCATCAATACGAGCTATAGTATTATCTATTTCGATACTAACTGATTCAGTTTTATCAGCAGTTTTCACATCTTTCTTACAAGATATTATTGCTAGTAAAGAAAATAATAATAAGATTTTTTTCATGATTGAAATTTTTAAAGAATGACTAAATTACAAAAAAAAAGACTGCCTAAAAAGACAGTCTTAAGATTTCTTTTGTGAATTTCAATTAATTAGGAGTATACCAAATTGGTGAAGTATATGCTCTTTCTTGTGCCATCATCTCTACTTTTTCATCCATTGTAATTCCATAAAATTTGGAATCATATGCTTGCCAAGTTGGAGTTGGAATTTCTAATACACGGATATAATAAAATGACCTTTGTTTAGGATTAAAATCTGGATCTGTCCATACAGTTTCAAATTGAGTATCGCCTATATCATTGACGTAACTTGCATTTTTA
The DNA here is from genome assembly GCA_964195015.1 of uncultured Flavobacteriaceae bacterium. Taxonomy (GTDB): domain Bacteria; phylum Bacteroidota; class Bacteroidia; order Flavobacteriales; family Flavobacteriaceae; genus CAXMOQ01. The sequence goes on from CAXMOQ010000116.1 coordinate 6,669, forward strand.
ACATCTACTGTACTGCCAACAGGAGTAAGACATCTTCCATCTTCTCCTATGACACGATTATCTGAAACGGACAAGTCGTAAATTCGTTCTTGACGTTCTCCTGCATCATCAATCCAACCTTTTATTATTTGAAGTCGATCTAAATTTGCACCATCAGGATCTTTAGAAGTTCTCACAATAAATGAGGGGCTTTTTTCTGTTTTATTTGCTGAAAGATCTCCACCCATTGGAACACCTTTTTCATAACCATTTGCAACTAAACTCTCCCCTAAATCGGAATTTGAAAAATCCCATCCACCGAAAAATCGAACAATAATTCTTGTACCTGTTGTTGCATAAGTTTCTTTGTTTTTCATGGCATCATAGATACCTTCTCGAGTATTTTCTTTTGACCAAACTGCTGCTAATCCAGCACCAATTGTTTCGTAAGAATAACTAGATAAATTATCATCGCCACTTAAGGATCCAATTAACACATGTTTCCACCTATCTGCTTCTGGCTCCAAATGTGATGCTTTTCCGAAGAAATTTTCTTCTCTTGTTGTTGCT
>CAXMOQ010000117.1:0-7166 GCA_964195015.1 uncultured Flavobacteriaceae bacterium
TGGTGGTATGTTTTGCAGTTGTGAAATTCTCGTCAATGGTTTGCCCTTCGATATTTTTAATAATGTGCGGTGTATAATAATAACCTCTGTTGGCAATTACAGCCGTCATATTGGCTAATTGAATGGGTGTAACAAGAATTTCACCTTGCCCAATGGCATTCGATATAATGGTAGTAGCACCCCATTTAAAATCAGGATACCACTTGTTGTAATAAGCGCCATCAGGAATGTTTCCTTTTCTTCCAATGGGAAGATCGTTGCCCAATAAATTGCCTAGACCAAAACTTTTAATATGATTACTCCATACATCCATTGAATGGCTTGAATCATCATAAAGATCTATTGTTTTACGAAATGAATTTGCAAAATAGGAGTTACAGGATTTTGCAATTCCTAAATTTAAATTTCTTCTTCCACCACCACAATGGCAGCCCATGGTTCCCTTTCTTCCATAGTAATAGACACCAGTACAAGTAACTGTAGTTTCCGGCGTGATAGCGCCTTCTTGTAATGCGGTTAGTGCTATCAAAGCTTTAAAGGGTGAACCAGGTTCGTGCATACGCAACAAACCTCTGTCAAAAAGTGGCCTGCTAATGGTATCGTTATATAATCGTGTATAATTTTTTGAACGTTCGCGTCCTACAAGAATGTTTGGGTTATAGGTTGGCGCAGAAACGAGTGCGAGAATTTCTCCCGTATCAGGTTCTATGGCAACGATGCCGCCACGTTTATTTTGCATAAGCAATTCGCCATAGGCTTGAAGCTTTGCATCGATGGTAATGGTAATATCCTTTCCTTGCTGCGGAATGGTATCAAATTCACCATTCTTGTAAGAGCCAATATCGCGATTGAATCGATTCTTCTGAATAAATTTAATGCCTTTTACGCCACGTAAATCTTTTTCATAAGACAGCTCGACACCTTGTTTACCAATTAAATCACCCATTTTATAATAAGGGTTATCTTCTATTTGCTTCTGATTGGCTTCGGCAATAAAACCTAACACATTGGCGCCTATACTGGTTTGGTATTCTCGCAACGATCGTTTTTGAATATAGAAACCTTCAAATTTTCGCATCTTTTCTTGTAGTACGGCATAATCTTCTTTTGATAAATGTGCCACAAAAACCGATGGTAATCTTGGAGAATATCGATAAGCTTTGTTATATGTTTGCCTGAATTTTTCAATGTCAATTTTTAATAACGAACAAAATTCAAGGGTGTCCAGTGGTTTTACTTCACGCGGAATTACCATAACATCATACGATGGTTGATTGGCAACTAAAAGCTCTCCATTTCTGTCATATACAAAGCCACGTTTAGGGTAGTCGTAAACTTTTCTAATCGCATTGTCCTCATACAAGTTATTTGATGGTGTGCTGTAAACCTGCAAGTAAAACAGTCTGGAAATAAAAGTAAGACCTACAAGGATAATTATGAAAAATAATAAAAATTGTCTCATTTAGATTTTCTGCTAAATATGATCGTCACCAAAACGCACATGATAATAGTAAATATACTTGAGAATAACGTTTTTTGAAGTGTTAAAATTATTTTGGAAAAATTAAAAACCTCTAGTGAAAATAAAACAAGATGATGAATACTTGTGAGCAGTGCAATATAGGTTAGTTTAGATCCGAACTCTACATTGATGAATTTTATAGAATGGTGCTCGTAGATCATGCCGAAGCTAAATTTTAACACCACTGGTCTAATGTAAGCTATGGTAACACAGGCAGCAGCATGAATGCCGCCAGAATCGGAAAATAAATCGATCGTTAATCCCAATAAAAAACTTAAAAATATAAAAAGGGGTCTGCTGTTTTTTACGGGAAATAAAATAATGAACAGGATATAAATATAGGGATTGATATAACCTAAAAAGTTGATGTGATTTAACACCAGAATTTGTACCAATACCAAAACAATAAAGCGAGCGATATTTGTTGAAATAACACTATTCATCGCTGTTGTTTAATAGATTATTTATTTCGGTAGCATCAACGTTTTCAATAATATAGACATGCTCAATATTGGTCATGTCGTTAAAGAGCTTTAAATTAATCTCGTAGTAGTTTTCGGCGGCATCAAGTTTAAAATCTTGTACAACGCCTACAGGAATTCCTTTAGGGAAAATGGACGAACGACCAGAGGTTGTGATGGTATCGCCAACAGCTACAGCGGCAATTTTTGGAATATCGGTTAATTGTGTGAATTCAGGAGATTTTGCATTCCAGGTTAATGTCCCAAAATGTTTCGATTTTTTTAACTGCGCACTAATGCGACTATTGGTACTTAAAATTGAAATTACAGTAGCGTATTTTTTACTTGTATTATCAATAATGCCAATAATACCTTTAGAATTGATAACCCCAAAATCTTGTTTTATGCTATCTCGCGTTCCTTTATTTATTAATAATATATTATTTGAAGCCGCATAACTATTCTTTATAACATGTGCTGTATTAAACGTGTAAGAAACACCAAAGGTTAAGCTGTCAATAAATGCTGAATTTGAAACATCTGTTGTGTTGAATAAAATAGAATTTAGTCGAATGTTCTCTTCTGCCAAAAGCTCATTCTGTGTTTTTAAATTAAAATACTGACCGATATTATTTACAGAATTGTAAATGCCACCAATTAAAAAATTCGCAGAATTTATAAACTTACTCTTATGGTAAGAATGTGACTGAATAGTAAATAACATCGCTATTGAAAACAACAATAAGAACAACAAAAACGTCTTATTTCTTATAATGAAGTTTACGATTTGTTGCATCTGTCAGGATTATTTTATCAATACACTTTTATATTTAGGAAGGTTTTTAAGTGTAATCCCGGTACCACGAACAACAGCACGTAATGGGTCTTCGGCAATATAAACCGGTAAATCGGTTTTTTGCGATAAACGTTTGTCCAACCCACGAAGCATAGAACCACCACCAGCTAAATAAATACCTGTATTATAAATATCGGCCGCAAGTTCTGGAGGCGTTTGCGATAGGGTTTCCATAACGGCATCTTCAACACGTAAAATAGATTTATCCAGCGCTTTTGCAATTTCTCTAAATGAAATTTGAACTTGTTTTGGTTTTCCTGTAAGTAAGTCACGCCCTTGAACACTCATATCTTCTGGAGGAAGTTCCAAATCTTCCGTAGCTGCGCCAATTTGAATTTTAATTTTTTCGGCAGTACGTTCGCCAACATACAGGTTATGTTGCGTTCTCATGTAATACACAATGTCATTGGTAAAAACATCACCCGCAATTTTAACAGACTTGTCGCAAACAATACCACCAAGGGCGATTACTGCAATTTCTGTTGTACCACCACCTATATCTACAATCATGTTGCCTTTGGGTTGCATAATATCAATACCAATACCAATGGCCGCCGCCATGGGTTCATGAATTAAATACACTTCTTTGCCATTTACACGTTCTGCCGATTCTTTTACGGCGCGCATTTCAACTTCAGTAATTCCGGAAGGAATACAGATTACCATACGCAATGCAGGTGTGAAAAATTTCTTTTTTAGGGCAGGAATATTTTTAATAAAGAGGCTAATCATTTGTTCAGACGCATCAAAATCGGCAATGACACCATCTTTTAATGGCCTGATGGTTTTGATGTTTTCGTGTGTTTTTCCTTGCATCATGCTGGCTTCTTTTCCAACTGCTATTATTTTTCCGGAAATTCTATCACGTGCTACAATTGAAGGACTATCTACTACAACCTTGTCGTTGTGAATAATAAGTGTATTTGCGGTGCCTAAATCTATTGCAATTTCTTCGGTCAGGAAGTCAAAAAATCCCATGCGTTATAAGTAAATTTTTGAGGTTAAAAAACTAATCTTGTAAATGTAATAAAAGTTAATAAATATATTCGGTTTTATTAGTAATCATAATTTTCCCGATATTAGTGGATTCCTAATTGATTATCAGGTTCCCTCCCGATAGCTATCGGGATGCGTGGGAATTTTAATGTTTAAAATGGCGTGTCCCGGTAAATACCATAGCCACGTTATTCTCATTACAATAATCTATGCTTAACTGATCTTTTACCGAGCCACCTGGCTGAATTACAGCAGTAACACCTGCATTTTTAGCAATTTCTACACAGTCCGGAAACGGGAAAAATGCATCACTTGCCATAGCAGATCCTTCTAAATCAAATTCGAAAGTTTGTGCTTTATGGATTGCTTGATTTAAGGCGTCAACACGACTGGTTTGTCCTGTGCCGCTGGCGCATAATTGTTTGTTTTTTACTATTACGATGGTGTTAGATTTTGTGTGCTTGCAAATTTTTGAAGCAAAGATTAGGTCTTCCAACTCGCTTTGCGTTGGTTTATTGTTTGTAGTTTCTGTTAAATGTTCTACAGCATCGGTGATATTATCTCTATCCTGAACTAACACGCCATTTAAACACGTTCGAACGGTAGTTTTTGGTAATTCTATATCATGCTGAATTAAAAGAATTCTATTCTTTTTCCCTTTAAGTATTTCTAGAGCGTCAGGATGATATGATGGTGCAATAACCACTTCGCAAAATAGATTGTGTATTTCGGATGCGGTAGCTGCATCAATTTCAGTATTACTTATTAAAATGCCTCCAAAAGCTGATACTGGATCGCCTGCCAAAGCATCTAAATATGCTTCATGCAAGCTGTTGCGCTGTGCCAAGCCACAAGCATTGTTGTGCTTTAAAATTGCAAAGGTTGGTGCATCGTTTTTAAACTCATTCATTAAATTTACAGCAGCATCAACATCAAGTAAATTATTATAACTTAATTCTTTGCCGTGAAGTTTGGTGAAGATGTCATCAAAATTTCCGAAGAAAAAGCCTTTTTGATGTGGGTTTTCTCCATAACGTAATACTTTGCCTTTAGTTTCAGATATTTTTAAAGCAGCCTCGTCATGATTTTTGTTGAAGTAGTTAAAAATAGCAGTGTCATAATGTGAAGACACGTTAAAGGCTTTAGCCGCAAAACGTTTTCTGTGGTTTTCAGAAAGTATTCCGTTATGTTCTGTGATTAGCTCTAAAAATTCAGCATAATCATCAACCGAAGCAACACAAGCAACATCGGTATAGTTTTTCGCAGCGGCACGAATAAGTGAAATACCGCCAATATCAATTTTTTCAATAATGTCCTGTTCACTTGCACCAGAAGCTACCGTTTTTTCAAACGGGTAGAGGTCCACAATCACGGTATCAATTTGCGGAATTTCATATTCAGCTAATTCGGCAACATCCATATCATTATTTTGCCTGTTTAAAATACCTCCAAATACTTTTGGGTGTAATGTTTTTACGCGACCACCAAGAATCGATGGGTAAGACGTAACCTCTTCCACAGGCACTACATCAATACCAAGATCGTTAATAAATTTTTGGGTGCCACCCGTAGAATAAATGGTAACACCAAGGTCATTTAGTTTTTTAACAATAGGTTCTAGACCATCCTTGCTAAATACCGAAATTAGTGCGGATTTAATTGTTTTTTCGTTGCTCATTTGTGTTTTGTTGTATTGTGTTGCAAAAGTAATTATTTAAAGCAAAAATGAATAGCTAGAACACCTTTTTGTTTATATTTTTTTGTAACGAAAACATTTGAAAAACGTCATACCTTTATATCTCAAAAAAATAGTTAAAACATGCTTGTTTATTTACGTCTTTTTAAGGAGAGTTTTTCATTTGCATTAAATGCATTAAGAAATAATAAACTGCGTACGTTTTTATCCTTACTTGGGGTTACTGTTGGTATATTTTCAATTATTGCTATTCTCGCGGCGGTTGATTCATTGGACCAAAGTATTAAAGAACAACTATCCGGAATTGATAAAAACACGATGTACGTTATGCGGTTTTCTTTTGGTCCATCCGAAATACCACGATGGCAACGTGAGAATTTCCCTCAAACAGGCTATAATGATTTTGAATATATAAGAAGAAATGTTGCCGATATTGATGCCAGCGCTTATGCCATTTTTGGAAAGCCAGAAACCATAAAGTACCAAGATAAAACCATATCGAATGTTGAGGTGGCCCCAGTTTCAAATGAAATTTACGAGATAGATAATTTGAAATTATATAAAGGGCGTTTTTATAATGAAACAGAATCTAACACTGGTACTCCTGTAGTTGTATTGGGCTATGGTTTGGCCGAGAACTTATTCGAGAGCGAAGAGCCAATAGGAAAAGTAGTCCGTATTTATGGAAGGAAGCTAACCGTTGTAGGTGTCCTTGATAAATTTGGCGGAATTCAATTTGATTCGCCTGATGAAAAGGGCTTTGTGCCTGTAAATTTTGCTAGACGATTCATGAATGTTGGGCCAAAAGGCGTTATGACCGCTATAATAATCAAGCCCAAAAAGGGTGTTGATATTGGTGCGTTTGAACTCGTGTTAAGACAAAAATATAGAAATTATAGAGGTTTAAAAGAGGGCGACATCGACAACTTTTTCATTAATAAATTATCCGGTCAAATAGATCTTATTAATGGAATTATTGGATTTTTAAACACGATGGGTTGGATTATAAGTGGCTTCTCACTTTTGGTTGGAGGTTTTGGGATTGCTAATATTATGTTTGTAAGTGTAAAGGAACGTACAAATTTAATAGGGATTCAAAAAGCATTAGGTGCTAAAAACCGGTTTATCTTGTTTCAATTTTTATTTGAGGCCGTTATTTTAGCTATTATAGGAGGATTGGTTGGTCTTGTACTGGTTTGGATTGCAGTTCTAATTGGAAATCAATTGGCAGACGATTTTGAATTTCTGCTTTCGGCAGGCAATATGTTTTTAGGATTTTCGCTTGCTACACTTATTGGACTTATTTCTGGAGTTATTCCCGCAATTTCGGCGTCAAAACTTGATCCTGTTGAAGCCATTAGGACTGGAATGTAAACCCATAGAATTTTCAGTTTTATAGGCAATTCTAAAAAAATAAACCACTAAATTTCAATTTTTGATTTTTTGATTGGAATTTAACCCGCATTATTCACAGTTATTCTATTCCAAAGTCAAACTGCCTGTTATCTTTGGCAATGCTCTTAATTTTTATGCCTCAAAAGTGGGTGACAATTTATCCTTTAAAAATTATTGTGCTTCCCAAATCTATTGACATTTTAACTTTTCATAACGAAAACCATGAATAATACGGGTTAA